>NZ_JBEPCJ010000051.1:0-75479 GCF_040299565.1 Spirillospora sp. NPDC000708 | reverse complement strand
CCCGGCCACGCCGGGCCCTGGTCGAGCTTGGTGCGGAACGCGTCGGTGTCCAGCTGCGTCGCCGGGGCGTGCACGGCCGGCGGCTCGGGCTCCGAGGGCCACAGCGGCTCGCCCGCCCCGTCCCGCAGAGGCTCCGAAGGCCACCGCGGCTCCTCCGCCGGAGCGGGAGCGGGAGCGGGCGGCGGCTCCGGCGCGGAGTGCGGCGCAGGGGGCGGTGCCGGTTCCTGCCGGGACGCGGCGCGCGCCTCGGGTTCCGGCGCGGCGGGCGGCGGGGGAGGAGGCGGCGCGATCCGCGGGGGCGGGACGTCGGAGGACAGCGGGTTCGCCGGCGCCTGACGCTCCCCGTGCACCGCCGGAGACGGCGCGGGAGACGGCGGCGGAACCGACTCGGCCCCATGCGCCGCAGGCGGCGACACCGGCGGCGATACCGGCGCCTCCTGCGCGGGCTCCGGCACCGGCGCGACGGCCCGGTCCTCGCCCGAGGACGCCCGCTCGGCGGCCATGTGCGCGCGGGCCGCCTTGATGATGTCCCACGCCGACAGCTCGTCGGTGGACGGCGGGGAGTGCATCGCGGGCGACGTCAGCTCCGCCGCGACCGCCTGCGGCACCGCGAACCCCGACGCCGGCGGCGGCACCTGCGCCAGCCGGCACCACGTCAGCCCGATCGTGTAGGTGGTGGCCAGCAGCGCGGCGAGCGCGTCGGGGTCGTCGCGGCGCAGCGCGTCCGGCAGCCGCCCGTCGCGCGGCCACAGCGCCCGCAGCGGGTTGGCGGGGTCGCCGAGCACCGCCTGCAGCGTGCGGGCGCTGTCGGGGTCCAGCCAGCGCTGCAGCGCCGGCAGCGCGCCCGGCGCGGCCTGCAGGTCGGCGGCCAGCACCGCGATCCCCGCGCGGCGGACCTCGTCGTGGCTGCGGCCGCCGGGCACCGGACGCGGCCCGGTCAGCCCGTGCACGATCTGCTCCAGGTCGTACAGGGCCAGGCGCAGGTACTCGCCGGGCGCGGTGTCGCGGACCATCGGCGTGGCGAACTCGGCGGGGCAGCGGCGCCGCCACTCCTGCACGATCGCCTCCGGCCCGTACCGGACGGTCGCCATGTCCTGGTTGACCATCCGCAGCGACGCCGCGGTGACCGCGGCGAGCGCGTCGGCGCCGGGCCGGAACCGCGGGTCGGCCTGCAGGCCCGCCGCGACCTCGTACATCACCCGCGCGATGTGCGCGGCGCCGCCGCCGTCGCCGGCGCCGAGCCGGTGGATGTAGTAGCCGGCCAGGGTGCCGAAGTCGGGCGGCATCATCCAGTGCAGCCGGTCGGCGGAGGTGGTCAGGAACGGGATGAACGACTCGATCAGCGGGTGCTCGGTCAGCACCACCGGGGAGCCCGCGCACCACAGCAGCGCGCCCCACGCGGCGGCGATGGTGCTGGGCGTGCCGGGCTGGAACATCGGGTCGCGCTGGGCGAACTGCTGCGGGTCGACCGCGAGCGCGGTGGTGATGGCCTGGGAGATCCGCGCGACGACGGCGGTGTCGGGGACGGGCCCGAGGAACCCCAGCGGCGCGACCCGCCCGGCCGACAGGTCGGGGCCGGTCGGGTACAGCTGCGGCGGGACCGGCGGGGTGCCGGCGCCGCGCGGCGCCGGGACGGCGACGCGCCGGTCGGCGTGGTCGGGCGGGGGAGGGCAGGGGAACCAGGCGCCGTCCAGGCCGCACCGGTACCAGCGCCCCCACGCGCCGAACAGCCACCATTCCCCGGCGCCCCACAGCATCCGCGCGGCGATCTGCCCGGCCCGCTCCTGCGGCTGGGCGGTCCGCCACCACGGGGAGGCGACCAGCTCGCGCACGTTGCCCTCGACCGCCGCGAACAGGTCCGCGCTCGGGCCGCCTCCCGTCCCGCCGGGTCCCGCCCCGGCCCCCTGCCAGCTCACCCGGCGAATAGTAGTCCTCCCCGGCGGAGTGTCCGGCATGTCGTGTTCTGTCGGTCGCGTTCCGCCCTCCCTTTGTAATGAGCGTTATGGCACGATGCTCCTGAACGGTCGAGGGGAGGGGCGGCGATGGGCGTCGACGCGGCGGCGCGCACCCGCGCCCAGGGAGTCGCGCTGGCGGTGTTCTCCTCGGTGTGCTTCGGCGCGTCCGGCCCGTTCGGCAAGGCGCTCATCGAAGGCGGCCTGGACCCGCTGCAGGCCGTGTGGCTGCGCATCACCGTGTCGGCGCTCGCGCTGGTCCCGATCGTGTGCGCCGTGCGGGCCCGGCGCGGCGCGCGCTCCCTGCGCGCGCAACTGCGGCCCCACCTCGGGCGGCTGGCGGCCTACGGGCTGACCGGCGTCGCCGGATGCCAGGCCTGCTACTACCTCGCCGCGTCCCGGCTGCCCGTCGGCGTGGCGATCCTGCTGGAGTTCACCGGGCCGGTCATGGTGCTGGCGTGGCTGCGGCTGGTGCGCCGCGCGCCCGTGCACCGCACCGCCGCCGCCGGCGTCGCGGTCGCCATGGCGGGCCTCGCCCTGGTCGTCCAGGTGTGGACGGGCCTGAGCCTGGACCCGCTCGGGCTGGCCGCCGGGCTCGGCGCCGCCGCCTGCCAGGCGTCCTACTTCCTGCTGGTCGACCGCCTCGCCGGACGCGTCGACCCGCTGGTCATCACCACCGCCGGCAGCGTCGTCGCCGCGGCCGCGCTCGCCGCCCTCGCCGCGCCGTGGGCGCTGCCGTGGCGGGTGCTCTGCGACGCCGTCCCCGTCGCCGGGCGCACCGCGCCCGGCTGGGCGCTGGTCGCCTGGATCGCGCTGGTCAGCACCGTGCTGGCCTACCTGACCGGGATCGCCGGCCTGCACCGGCTGTCCGCGCAGGTCGGCGGCGCCATCTGCTACACCGAGGCGGTCGCCGCCACCCTCATCGCCTGGGCGGCGCTCGGCGAACGCCTCACCGCCGCGCAGACGGCCGGCGGCGCGATCGTCCTGACCGGCGCCTACATCGCCCAGCGCGCCGCCGTCCCACCCGACCGCCCGGCCGCCGCCATCGGGACCAACACCGGAAGCGCGGCCGGTGGCGGCGCGGTGCCCGCGGCCCGGCCCGCCGACGCCCCGAACTGACCTAAGGGCGCCAGCGGCCCGGGCCGCCGGACGGGTCAGGCGTTCTCCGCGCGGAACCGGCGGGCCCCCAGCCACACCGACACCACCAGCAGCACCACCGCGACCAGCGCGCCCTCGGCGACCGCCGCCGTCGCGTAGTCGCCGAGGAACGCCGCCCGCGCCGCGTCCACCACGTACCGGAACGGGGTGAACCGCGACACCGCGTCCAGCCAGCCCGGCGCCAGGCTCATCGGCAGCAGGATCCCCGACAGCAGCATCAGCGGCAGCGTCACCGCCGACAGCAGCGGCGCGAACGCGTCCTCGCTGCGCGTCCGCATCGCCAGCACGTACGACAGCGAGGCGATCGCGACCGCCAGCGACACCACGAACAGCAGCCCGACCGCGATGCCGCCCGCCGGCGCCCGCAGCCCCAGCGCCAGCCCGACCGCCACCAGCATCACCGCCTGCGCCGCCACGATGACGGTGTCGCGCAGCACCCGGCCCAGCAGCAGCGCGGTCCGGCTCACCGGCGTCACCCGCAGCCGCTCCACCACCCCCGACCGCAGCTCACCGATCAGCCCGAACCCGACGAACCCGGCGCCGAACAGCGCCAGCTGGATCAGCACGCCCGGCACGAACACCTGCCAGGCGTTGCCGGCGCCGAAACCGCGCACGTCCACCAGCCGCGACAGCAGCGGCCCGAACAGCACCAGGTACAGCAGCGGCTGCACCGCGCCGAACACCACCGCGACCTTGCTGCGCAGCGTCTGCCGCAGATACCGGCCGAACACCAGGCGGGTGTCGGCGGCCGTCCGTGCCAAGGACATCGAAGTCCTCCTTCGCTTCTCGGGGGATGGATCCGCCGCCGGTCAGGCGGCGTCGCGCAGGGAACGGCCGGTGACGGTGAGGAACACGTCGTCGAGGCTGGGACGGGACAGGTTCAGCGACGCCAGCTCCACCCCCGCGGCGTCCAGCGCCCGCACCAGGCTCATCAGCTGCCGCTCGCCGTCCTCGACGGTCAGCCGCACGCCGCGGCCGGCGACCACCGCCTCCCGCACCGACGGATGCCGCGACAGCGCCTCGCGCGCCGGCGCGCCGCCCGACGGGTCGGCGAACTCCAGGGTGACCACGTCGCCCGCGACGCGGCGCTTCAGCTCCGCGGGCGTGCCCGCGGCGACGATCCGGCCCCGGTCGATGATCAGCAGCCGGTCGCACAGCGCGTCCGCCTCGTCCAGGTAGTGCGTCGTCAGGAACACCGTCGTGCCGTCCCCGGCGCGCAGCGAGCGGACGTGCTCCCACAGGTTCCCGCGGCTCTGCGGGTCCAGGCCCGTCGTCGGCTCGTCCAGGAACAGCAGCGGCGGCCGGTGCACCAGCCCCAGCGCGATGTCCAGGCGCCGCCGCTGACCGCCCGACAGCGCCCCGCACGGCCGCCCCCGCAGACCCTCCAGCTCCAGCCGCGCGCACAGCTCGCCGATCCGCGCGGCGCGGTTCCGCACCCCGTACAGGCGGGCCTGCAGGTCCAGCTCCTCGCCGACCGGGACCGACGGGTCGGTGCCGCCGCCCTGCGCGACGTAGCCGATGCGGCGCCGCACCCCGCCCGGATCGGCGCGCAGGTCGCGGCCCGCGACCTGCGCGGTGCCCGCGGTCGGCGCCAGCAGCGTCGTCAGCATCCGCAGCGTGGTGGTCTTCCCGGCGCCGTTGGGGCCGAGGAACCCGACGATCTCGCCGGGCGCCACGGACAGGTCCACGCCGCGCACGGCCTCGACCGTCCCGTGCTTGCCGGTGAAGGTGCGGGCGAGCCCGCGTGCCTCGATCACGATGACCTCCGATGGGGGAACGACTCGCCAAGTAGAGTAACCACAAATTTTCAGTGGCACCAAGTTTTTACTTGCACCAGCGAAGGTAGGATTCCGGGCATGGGCAAGGAGATCGACCGGCGGCCCGGACCCGAGCCGGGGCTGCGCGAGCGCAAGAAGCGCGAGACCCGCCGCCGCATCGCCGACATCGCCACCGGGCTGTTCATCACCCGCGGCTTCGACAACGTCACCGTCGCCGACGTCGCCCGCACCGCCGACGTGTCGGTCAACACGGTCTTCAACTACTTCAGGACCAAGGAGGACCTGTTCTTCGACCGCCAGGGCGAGATGATCGAGGCCGCCGGGCAGGCGTTCCGCGACCGCCGCCCCGGCGAGGGCGTCGTCGCGGCGTTCCGCCGCCGCTTCTTCGAGGGCCTGGACGAGGGCGACTACCGGACCGCCTTCCACGAGGGCTCCGAGGTCTGGCTGAAGACCGTCCACGACAGCCCCGCCCTCACCGCCCGCATGCGCGAACTCGGCGAGCAGCTCAAGGACGCGCTCGCCGGCGTCCTCGCCGAGGAGACCGGCGCCGGCCCCGACGACATCACCCCCCGCGCCGCCGCCGCGATGATCTACGCCGCCCAGGGCGTCCTCATCGAGGAGATCGCCGCCCGCAAACGCGCCGGCGAGACCCTCAAGGAGATGCGCGACGACGTCTACGCCTCCGCCGCCCGCGTCTTCGGCATGCTGGAGCACGGCATCGGCGACTACGCCCCCAAACCCGCACCCGCCGACACCGGTACACGGCCAGGCGAGGACGCATAGCGCGGCACCAACGCAGGGATCGGGCGGCCACCGCCGGAAAAATGAGTGTCGAGGCACTCCGCGGCGTTCCTAAAATCCATGACTGCGGAGGCGATCAATCATGGACACCCCCACGCTCCTTGCCCACCTGCAGACCCACGACACCCCGCTCACCCTGCCCCGGGGCGGCACCCTGCGCTGGGACGACGCGGACCTGCACCGCGCCGCCCACGCCGCCGGCCCCGAGCACTACGCGCTGCTGGCCCTCGCCCCCGGCGCGCTGCCCTGGCAGCGCGCCCGCGTCCTGCTGCAGACCCTCGCCGCCTCCCAGGCCGGTCTCGACGACGCCACCCGCGACACCCTCGCGCGCCTCGCCCGCGTCCTGACGCTGGCGCTGCCGCCCGCGCACGTCATCACCGTCCTGCTCGCGCTGCGCCGGCTGCGCGCCAACCACAAGCACACCACCCGCACCGTGCTGCGGTTCGTGCTCGAGCACCCCGACGCCGACGCGCTCATCGCGGCCCGCCGCCCCGCACTGCTCGACTGCTTCGAGCACGCGCTCGGCAAGACCGCCGCCCGCGGCTGCGCCCGCCGCATCGACGACGGCGACACCGCCTCGGACTACCTGCGCCGCCGCCTGCTGCGCTTCCTCGCCGTCCCCGCCGCCGCGCCCGCCCGCGTCCAGGCCCTCTACGCCGCACCGCCCACCGCCACCACCGGCGGCCTCACCGGAACCGGAACCGCGGCGGGCAGCGGAACCACGCCCGGCACAGCGACCGGCACAGCGACCGGCCCGGTGCGGGCACTGCCCGACGAGCCCGCCCTCACCCTCGACCCCGCCCGCGAACAGCCCGCGACCGTCACCGCCACCAACCGCGGCGACATCGCCGCCACCCTGGTCCACCTGTACCGGGGCGGCCCCGCCGAGGACCTGTACGCCGCGCTCGGCCGCTACGTCGACGACGCCGCCCGCGCCTACCCCCGCTTCGCCGGGACCGTCGCGCTCGTCCTGGACGCCTCGGCGTCCATGCGCGGCTACGGCGAACGCGAATGGGCCGTGCTGTCGCAGGCCGCCGCGCTGCGGATGCTGCTGTCGCGCGTCTGCGACCGGCTCGAGGTCGTCGAGGTCGGCGGCGACGAACGCGCCCCCCGCGGCGCCACCGACCTCGCCACCGGCGTCCTGGACGCCCTCGCCGCCGGCCCCGACCTGGTCGCCGTCGTCTCCGACGGCTACGAGAACCGGTTCCCCGGCGACCTCGCCCGCGTCGCCGCCACCCTCCCGCGCGCCGGCGTCACCACCCCCGTGGTGTTCTGCCACGCCCTGTTCACCGCCGCCGACGACCTGACCCTGCGCCGACCCGCACCGTCCCTGCCGCAGCGCGGGTTCTGGCACCAGGACGACTTCACCACCCTGCTGCCCTGGATGTTCGCGCACTGCCCCGCGGGCCGCCCCTGGCTGCGCGCCGCCCTGCACGACCGCCTGGACGCCCTGGACCGGCAGGCCGCCGACCTCACCACCGCCCTCGCCGCCTGAACCGCCCCCCGAACCACCCGAACCACCCCCGGCCCGGAGGCCGCGCACGCCCTTGAGCGCGCTGCGCGCGCCTTGTACGCCGCCCGCGCGCGATTTCGGGGGAGCGGCCTCCGGCCGGCACGAATGAAAGGAGCACCGCATGACCGAGATGACGGCGCTCGACACGCTGCTGCCCGGCCCGCTCAGCCTCGCCGGGCACCGCCTCGGCACCCCGCAGCAGGCCGGCGCGCTCACCATGGTGCCGGTCTCCGGCCCCGCCCGCCCCGGCTTCGTCCCGCCCCGCACCGGGCTGAAGCTGTCGCGCGTCACCGGCTACGGACGCCTCGAACTGCGCAACGGCGCCGCCGACGGCGTCGCGATCGTCCCCCTGCACATCGGCTACGTCCAGGACGCCGCCCAGAACCACGCGCTGTGCCGGTCGGCGTTCCTGGCCCCCGGCCAGAGCCTGCTGTTCGAGGACGCCTGCTGCGTCCAGCAGACCCAGGGCGGCTACCTCACCGGACGCGACCAGTGGTTCTTCGTGCTCCCCGGCGAACTGCGCGCCCGCGCCCTCGAACTGCGCGACGTCCGCGGCTACGCCAAGCTGTGGGACGACATCGCCGAGCTCAACCACCGCTGCGGGCTGCCCCGCCGCGGCCACCTCGAGCAGATCCTGTCCCGCAAGCGGCCCGTCCTCACCCAGTTCCAGAGCCGCCTGGAACCCCAGCCCGGACAGGTCGGCGCGCTGTTCCTGGTCGCCGGGCGCTTCGCCGGCCTGGAGATCTGCCCCGACCCGCGCTACTTCGCCGAGATGTGGCCCGCCCTGGCCTGCTTCGCCTACGGCGTCGCCGCCTGGCGCGCCGAACCCGCGCCCGCCCCCGCCGTCCCCTACGACGCCGGCTCCCTCGCCGAACTGCGCGGCGCCCTGGACCGCGACCGCGCCGCCCGCCTCACCGACATCGCCCACCGGCTCACCGCCGCGGGCCTTGACGAACTCCGCGACCCCGTCCAGATGCGGGAGGAGGAACGCTACCTGGACCTGCGGCTGTCCACCGTGACCGGCCCGCACCTGGCCGGGCAGGTCGTCACCGACGGCGGCCGCGCCGTCTACGCCTCCCTGTTCGCCCGCTGACCGACCACCCCGCCCCCGCAGACCCGCCCCGCGGACGGCCCGCCCGGAACGGCCCCGCAAAAGGGGTTGCCCCGGGCGGCCCCCACCCAGTTGAATCGGACCCACGGGAACTGAGCCGGACCCATCAGGCGATAACCCGGATTCCAAATTCGGATCTCGCACGACGCTCGACACGTCGCAAAGCGATCACGAGCCTGACCCGGTGCCGGCCGCCTGTCCCGTCTCCTCCAGGTAGGGCGCGAGCGCCGCCCGCACGTCCCCCGGCATCTCCCGCTTGGACTTGGAGCGCGGGTCGACGAACACGTGCCGGACCTCGCCGTCGGCCATCAGCCGCCCGCCCACCACGAACCGCGGACGCACCACCATGCTCGTCGTCCCCAGGTGCGCGACCGGCATCTCCACGTCCACCAGGTCGTCGAACCGCGCGCCCTCCCGGTACCGGATCCGCGCCTCCGCCACCACCAGGTCGTAGCCCGCGCCCACCATCTCGTCCGGCCCGCACACCGCCGCCCGCCAGAACTCCGTGAGCGCCACGTCGTAGAAGAACAGGTAGTGGCCGTTGAACACCACGCCCTGCTGGTCGCACTCGCTGTACCGCACCCGCAGCTGATGACTGAAGATCTGCCCCATACCGCCACATCCTGCCGCACCGTGCGGCACCGGCGGGCGGTGGCGCCTCACCGGGAACCGGCGTCCCGATCCTCGCCAGCCATAACCAGGGCTTCTGGATTGCAGAAGAACCATCTGTTGGACTTCTGTACTGCGAGTGACCAGCATGGGAGGTGACACACCAGCCCACCAGGGAGGACACCATGGACGAGAAGGCCATGCGCCCCGAGGACATCACCCGCCTGTTCGTCGAGCGCTCCAACGCCGGCGACGCCGCCGGGGTCGCCGCGCTCTACGAGGAGGACGCCGTGCTGGCCTACCCGCCCGGCGCGCAGACCGTCGGCCGCGACGCGATCCGCGCGCTGTGGGAGAAGGTGCTCGCCGGGCGCCCGCACTTCGAGCCCGAGGAGCCGCTGCCCACCCTCGTCAGCGGCGACCTCGCGCTCACCTCCACCCCGCCCAAGGACGGCGCCGGCGCCCGCGCGCAGGTCGCCCGCCGCCAGCCCGACGGCAGCTGGCTCCGCGTCCTCGACCAGCCCGAGTTCGTGACCCCCCGCTGCTGACGAGCCCCGCCGTCGACGAGCCTGCCCGTGCCCGGGCCCGGCGCGGACGCCCGCGCCGGGCAAGCGCGGGCGCGGGCGCCGCGGCCGCGAGGCCGAGAAGCCCAGGCCGAGAACCTCAGCAGGCTCAGGAGGCCAGGAACTCCAGCAGGTCCCGGTTGAAGCGCTCCTTGTCGCCCGGCACCATCGCGATGCCGTGCGAGCCGCCCTCATAGACCTTCAGCGTCGCGTCCGGGATGATCTGCGCGGACTTGCGGCCGGTCGCGTCGATCGGGACGATCTGGTCGTCGTCGCCGTGCACGACCAGCGTCGGCACGTCGAACTTCTTCAGGTCGTCGGTGAAGTCGGTCTCCGCGAACGCCGTCGTGCAGTCCACGCCCGCCTTGATGCTCTCGTGCATCGCCATGAACCAGAACGCGTCCCGGTTGCCCTGCGTCACCTTGTTGCCCGGGCGGTTCGCGCCGAAGAACGCCTCCGAGCTGTCCTTCCAGAACTGCGACCGCTCCTTCAGGATCCCGGCCTTGATGTCCTCGAACACCTGCGCCGGGACGCCCTCGGGATTGGCGTCGGTCTTCAGCATCAGCGGCGGGATCGCCGACAGCAGCACCGCCTTGGAGACCCGGCCCGTGCCGTGCCGGCCGATGTAGCGGGCCAGCTCCCCGCCGCCCATCGAGTGCGCCACCAGCGTGACGTCCCGCAGGTCGAGGGCGCCGAGCAGGTCGGCGAGGTCGTCGGCGAAGGTGTCGAAGTCGTAGCCGTCCCACGGCTGCGACGAGCGGCCGTGCCCGCGCCGGTCGTGGGCGATGCCGCGGTACCCGGCGTCGGCCACCGCCTTCATCTGGTCCTCCCACGCGTCGGCGTTCAGCGGCCAGCCGTGGATGAACACCACCGGGGCGCCCGAGCCCCAGTCCTTGTAGTAGATCTCGTTGCCGTCGCGCGTCGTGACGAACCCCATCCCGTGAACCCCCAGAAGTATCGGTGCGTTCCGCGGGGCGTTCCCGGGCACGCGCGCCGCTACCCGGATCGCGGGGCAAGGCAGGGTCGACCTTTCTTTACACGCCCGCCCCGCGAGCACCGCGCCCGCCAGGCGCGGCGGCTGAAGTCTCGGCAAAGGCGGGCGCGTGCGGCGGGGAACGGGCCATGCGCGCGGCTAGCGTGCGGCCATGCCGCAGACGCCCGGCGACAGGCCCGCGTACGAGCCCGCCGACGTCCCGCCCGACGCGGCGTCCTCACCGCCCGCGCCTCCCGCGCCTCCCGCGCCTCCCGGCGCGGCTCCGGCCGGGACCGGCGGGGCCGGCCCGCGGCGGATGCCGCCGTGGCTGCCCCGGGCGTTCGCGCTCGCCGGCGTGATCACGCTGGCGTTCCTGGCGCTGCTGTGGCTGCTGGCACGGCTGCGCGGCCTGCTGCTGCTCGTGCTGGTCTCGCTGTTCCTGGCGTTCGCGATCGAACCCGCGGTGAACCGGCTGGCCGCCCGCGGATGGCGGCGCGGCGCCGCCACCGGGCTGATGTTCGTGGTGATCGCCGTGCTGCTCGCCGCCTTCGTCGGCGGCATCGGATCCCTGCTGGCCACCCAGACCAGCCACCTGATCAACGGGTTCCCCGGCTACGTACGGCACGTCATCGACTGGGTCAACGCCACCTTCGGCACCCGCCTGTCGCGCGACACCCTGTTCCAGCGGCTCCCGACGGTGACGGGCACGCTGTCGCGGCACGTGTCGGGCCTCGCGCAGAACGTGTGGGGGATCGGCACCACCGCCTTCGGAGTGATCTTCAAGGCGCTCGGGGTGCTGCTGTTCACCTTCTACCTGTCGGCGCAGGGCCCGCAGCTGCGCCGGACGGTGTGCTCGCTGCTGCCGCCGCACCGGCAGCGCGCGGTGCTGCGGGCCTGGGAGATCGCGATCGACAAGACCGGCGGCTACATCTACTCGCGCGCGCTGCTGGCGCTGATCTCCGCCGTCGCGCACTACATCGCGCTCGCCGGCCTCGGAGTGCCGTACGCGGTGACGCTGGCGCTGTGGGTGGGGGTGGTGTCGCAGTTCATCCCGGCGGTCGGCACCTACCTGGCGGGCGCGGTGCCGGTGCTGATCGCGCTGACCCGCTCGCCGTCGACGGCGCTGTGGATCCTGCTGTTCATCATCGCCTACCAGCAGATCGAGAACTACCTGCTGCAGCCCCGCATCACCGCCCGGACGCTGGACATGCACCCCGCCGTCGCGTTCGGCCTGGTGCTGGCCGGGGTCGCGGTCGCCGGACCGGTCGGGGCGCTGGTGGCGCTGCCGTTCGGCGCGAGCGTGCAGGCGTTCGCCGGCGCCTACGTCCGCCGCTACGAGGTGGAGGAGCACCCGCTGACCCGGACGACGCCGCCCCGTCGCGAGCGGCGGGCCTCGCGGCGCGCACCGCGGTGGGCACGGCGGTGGCTCGGGCGGCTCCGGCGCCGGAAGTGACCCCGATTTTGGCGACATCGTGTCGCCATCATATGGTTGGCGACACACTGTCGCCAACCATCCCTCCGGAGCCCCTCCGTGTTCCTCGCCCTCCGCGACCTGCGGTTCGCCCGCGGCCGCTTCCTGCTGATGGGCACCGTGATCGCGCTGATCTCGGTGCTCGCCGCCGTCCTCACCGGCCTGTCGTCCGGGCTCGTCGGCGACGGCGTGTCCGCGCTGCGCGCCATGCCCGTCACCCACTTCGCCTTCCAGCGCGGCGTCGAGGGGGACCTGTACTCGCGCAGCACCGTCCCCGCCGGCGACGCCGCCGCCTGGGCGGCGCGGCCCGGCGTCCGCAGGGCCGCCGCCTACGGCAACCAGCTCGCCCACGCCAAGAACGCCCGCACCGGCCAGGACCTCGACATCGCCGTGTTCGGCATGGAACCCGGCTCCTTCATCGCGCCCCGCCCCGCCGCCGGCCGCGCGCTCGGCTCCGTCCCCGACGGCGTGCTGATCTCCGCCCGCCTCGCCGACGACGGCGTCCGGATCGGCGACACCCTCCGCGTCGAGCGCAGCGGCGCCGCGCTGCCCGTCATCGGCACCGTCGGCGACCGGTCCTTCACCCACGTCGCCGTCGTCTACGCGCCGCTGCGCACCTGGCAGCGCGTCCACTACGGCCTTCCCGGCACGCCGCCCGCGCAGGCCTACCAGCAGGCCACCGCGATCGCCCTGGACGCCGCGCCCTCGGTCGCCGGCGGCGGGGACGCGCAGGTCCTCACCAAGGAGAAGTCCTACTCCGCCTCGCCCGGATTCGCCGCCGAGACCGCCACCATGACGCTGATCAAGGTGTTCCTGTACCTGATCTCGATGCTGGTCGTCGCCGCGTTCTTCGTCGTGTGGACCGTCCAGCGCCGAGGGGAGATCGCGCTGGTCCGGGCGCTCGGCGGATCCGCCTGGTACCTCGCGCGCGACGCCGTCGCGCAGGTGCTGGTCGTGCTGGTGTCGGCCACCGCCGTCGGCACCGCGGCCGGCGTCGGCATCACCGCCGGGCTGCACGCCGCGTCCCGCACCGTCCCCATCGCCCTGGAGGCCGCGCCGCTGGCGACCGCCGCCGGGCTGCTGATCGTCCTCGGCGTGCTCGGCACCGTCGCCGCCCTGCGCCGCGTCACCTCCGTCGACCCGCTCGCCGCCCTGGGAGGCCACCGATGACCGCCACCGCGACCCGCACCGGGCTCACCCTGTCCGGCGTCACCCTGCGCTACGGCGCCGGCGACACCCTCGTCACCGCCCTCGACGGCGTCGACCTCACCGTCGGGGCAGGCGAGGTCGTCGCCGTCGCCGGCCCCTCCGGCTCGGGCAAGTCCAGCCTCCTCGCCGTCGCCGGCGCGCTGATCACCCCCACCGAGGGCACCGTCGCCGTCGGCGGCACCGACGTCACCGCCGCCGCCCCCGCGCGCCGCACCGCACTGCGCCGCACCGGCATCGGCTACGTGTTCCAGTCCGCCAACCTGCTGCCCTCCCTCACCGCCCGCGACCAACTGCTGCTCGTCGCGCACCTGGGCGGGCGCGTCACCCGCGAGCACCGCGACCGCGCCGCCGAACTGCTGGACGCCGTCGGGATGACCGCCAAGGCGCACCGCCGCCCCCACGAGCTGTCGGGCGGCGAACGCCAGCGCGTCGGCATCGCCCGCGCCCTGATGAACCGGCCCGCGCTGCTGCTGGCCGACGAGCCCACCGCCGCCCTCGACCAGCACCGCGCCCGCGACATCGTCGCGCTGCTGGCCGAGCAGGCCCACCGGCGCGGCACCGCCACCGTCCTGGTCACCCACGACGAGGGCCTGCTCGGCACCGCCGACCGCGTCGTGCGCATCCGGGACGGCAGAATGAACTAGCCGCGCCCGCACCTCCCCGCCGCGGAAGGAGACCGCATGCCGAGGATCACCGCCCCGACCGTCGCCGAGCACCGCGCCCGCAGGCACACCGCCCTGCAGGCCGCCGCCCGCGACATCCTGCTCGCCGACGGCGCGCAGGCGGTGACCCCGGCGTCGGTCGGCGCCCGCGCCGGCCTCGCCCGCTCCAGCGTCTACAAGTACTACGGCTCCACCGGCGACATCCTCGCCCAGCTCGCCGCCGACGTCTTCGCCGACTGGACGGACCGGCTGCGCACCGCCACCGCCGCCGCCGAACCGGACGGCCCCGCCGCGCGGATCGCCGCCTACGTCCGCGGCCACCTGGAGTTCGCCCGCAGCGACGACCGCCGCGTCACCGACGCCATCGCCGCCGCCGGGCTGCCCCCCGCGTGCCTGGACTGGCTCGCCGACCGGCAGCGCGCCCTCATCGCGCCGCTGCGCGAGGCGCTCGCCGACCGCGGCGACCCCGACCCCGAGGCCACCGCCGCCCTCATCCTCGGCACCCTCGACGGCGCCGCCCGCCTCATCGACGCCGGACGCGACCCCGCCGCCGTCACCGACGCCGCCCTCGCCTTCATCACCCGCCCCTGACCCGCCCCTGACCCGCCGAGCCCCGTCACCCGCCCGGCGCGGCGGACGCGCCCCCTTTTACCCGCAGCAGGACGGACCCGGACCACATCGTCGACCATTGCCGTGGACGAGCCCGCCCCACCGGGTTAGCGTGCGAGCAGAACCTTGATCAATTAGCAGCTCGGGGGCGGAGGGAGCCGTCATGCACCTGCCCCGTACGCACCGTCCTCCCCGGCCCCCCGAGAGCGCGTCCCGCATCCGCGCACTCAGCATCCGCGCGCCCGGCACCGGCCGCGCCCGCCGCGCCGTCGCGGGACTGGCCGCCGGAGCGCTCGCCGCCACCGCGCTCACCGCCCCCCCCGCCCACGCCCAGACCACCGGACGCGACGCCGGCAAGGACCCCGCCCTCGTGCGGCTGCTGCGCTCGATGAGCCTGCAGGACAAGGCCGCCCAGCTGTTCGTCCTGCAGGTCTACGGAAAGAGCGCCGACACCGCCGACCCCGCCGACGTCGCCGCCAACCGGAAGCTGTACGGCGTCGACAACGCCGCGCAGATCGTCGCCCGCTACCACCCCGGCGGATTCATCTACTACGCCAACAACGTCGCCGACCCCGCGCAGCTCGCCGGGTTCTCCAACGGCATCCAGCGCGCCGCGATGGCCCAGCCGCACCGCGTCCCCGAGACCATCGCCACCGACCAGGAGGGCGGCATCGTCGCGCGCGTCCAGCCGCCCGCCACCCAGTCGCCCGGCAGCATGGCGCTGGCCGCCGGACGCAGCACCGGCGACGCCGGAGCGCTCGCCCGCATCACCGGGCGGGAACTGCGCGCCATCGGCGTGAACCAGGACTACGCGCCCGACGCCGACGTCAACATCAACCCCGCCAACCCCGTCATCGGCGTCCGCTCCTTCGGCTCCGACCCGGCACTGGTGTCGTCCATGGTCACCGCGCAGCTGCGCGGCTACCGGGACGGGGGAGTGACCGCCACCGCCAAGCACTTCCCCGGGCACGGCGACACCACCACCGACAGCCACACCGGCGTCCCCCGCATCGGCCACACCCGCGCCCAGTGGGAGACGCTCGACCTGCCGCCCTTCCGCGCCGCGATCGCCGCCGGCGCCGAGGCCATCATGACCGCGCACATCATCGTGCCGGCCCTCGACCCCTCAGAGGACCCCGCCACCCTGTCCAAGCCGATCCTCACCGGCATCCTGCGCGACCAGCTGCACTACCGCGGCGTCATCGTCACCGACGCCCTCGACATGCAGGGGGTCCGCGACAAGTACGGCGACGAGCGCATCCCCGTCCTCGCCCTCAAGGCCGGCGCCGACGTGCTCCTCAAACCACCCGCCGACGCCTCCGGGAACGGCGTGTTCGCCCGCCAGCTCGCCGCCGTCGTCGACGCCGTCAAGACCGGCGAGATCAGCGAACAGCGCCTCGACGCGTCGGTGTACCGGGTGCTGGCCCTCAAGAAGAAGCGCGGCCTGTTCCGCAGCCCCTACGCCGACACCTCCAGGGTCGGCCGGACCGTCGGCACCCCCGCGCACCTGGCCGCCGCGCAGCGCGCCGCCGACCGCACCACCACCCTGATCAAGAACGACGCCGGACTGCTCCCGCTGACGACCGGCCCCCGCAAGGTCCTCATCGCCGGATGGGGCACCGCCTCCACCACCGCCGGCCTCGCCACCGGCATCGCCGGGCACGGCGCCGCCACCACCGTCCGCAGCACCGGCCTCAGCCCCACCCCCGCGCAGATCGACGACGCCGTCACCGCCGCCAAGGACCAGGACCTCGTCGTCGCCGTCACCAACCGCGCCTGGGACGTCAGCACCGAACCCGGCCACCAGGGCCCCGGGCAGACGAACCTCGTCAAGGCTCTGGTCGCCACCGGCAAGCCCGTCGTCGTCATCGCCGTCCGCGACCCCTACGACATCGCCTACTTCCCCGAGGCCGCCACCTACCTGGCCACCTACTCCTACACCGCCGAAGCGCTGCGCTCGGCCGTCAAGGCCCTGTTCGGCGAGATCGACCCGCAGGGCAGGCTGCCCGTCGCCATCCCCACCCGCGACGACCCCGGCACCGCCCTGTACCCCTTCGGCCACGGCCTGACCTACCAGCACTGACCCTCGGACGCGGCCCCGGCTCGGGGCGCCCGGGCCTGACGGCGACGGCCCGGTTCCGGGGACGACAGCCGCAGTCGTCCCCGGAACCGGGCCGGGTTCAGCCTCTGCTCCTCGCGCGGCCCCGCCACAGCGTCAGGGCCCAGGCAGGCCCATGCGGCGGAGACCCCGAGGTCAGCGGTGCCGCGCGGTGACGGTCACCTGGTTGGCGCCGATCGCCTTCATCATCGTCGGCCAGATCTTGGTGGCCTCGCGGATCCACGCGGGCCAGTTGTGGCGGCCGTCGCCGTAGATGTCGGCGGTGTAGGGCACCTTCAGCTCGTCCAGGCGCTTCTTGAACTCCTGGTTGTCCGCGCCGACCGCGATCTCGCTCAGCAGGCCGATGTCCCACGGCGCCACGTTCGGGTCGCCCGGACCGGGCTTGCCGGTCGTCCCGGAGGAGAAGAACAGCTGCGTGCCGCGCAGCTTGTCGGCCAGCGCGTACGGGTCGTGGGCCGCCCAGTTGGCGTCGTCGGCCCACGGGATGCCCCAGATCGCGAACGGGTCCTGCCCGTTGCCGGCGTTGGTGAACATCAGCATCGCCGGCATCCCCGCCGACCGCAGCGACAGCGTGCCGCTCAGCGAGGCGACGTACTTGAACAGCCCCGGGTGGCGGGCGGCGTAGCTGTACGCGCCCTGCCCGCCCGAGGAGTTGCCGATCGCCGCGCGGACCGCGCCCGCGCCGTAGTTGCGCTCCATCAGCTGGCGCACCTCGGCGGTGTGGAAGGTCTCCCACTTGGGGGTCCCGCCCTTGCCGTAGTTGTACCAGTCGGTGTACGAGCCGTTCTCGCCCTCCGGCATCACGACCAGGACGTTGTACTTGGCGGCCCAGTCCTCGATGTCGGTGTTCTTGGTCCAGGAGGTGTAGTTGTCCTGGCCGCCGTGGAAGGCGTACAGCACCGGCCACGTCCGCGCCGAGCCGCGCGCCCAGTCGCCGGGCAGCAGGATCCGGGTCTTCACCGACTTGCCGAGCGCCGGGGACGAGATGGTGACGTCCACCTCGTGGTCGGCGACCTTGGTCTCCTGGGTGATCCGGGCGCCGTCGTCCGCCTTCACCGGCGCCGTGTCCGCCTGCGCAGCCCCGGCCCCCGCCGCGCCGATCCCGGCCACCAGTACCGTGGCGGCGGCCGCCGTCACCGAACGCCGCCAGTGGACGACCGTGGGTGCCGGACGGCGGACAGAGGGTGTCATATGCTCACCTTGCGGAACAGGCCCGACCCCCGTGGCCGCGCGACTTCCGCAGAGTGTGCCGCCGACCCGCCAAATGATCTACAAACCGGAGTAACAAAGAAAACTCCGCCTCACTGTAGATAAGTGAGTCATTCAGGGGGCACCGTGAGCACCCGGTGACACTCGGGTCAAATATGGCGATGAGGGACCGCGCGCGACGCCCGGGGGACCGGCATGTGAGCCAGGTCTCGGCGTGAGGGGTCCCGCGCATCGGGCAGGATCGAGGAATGCGGGCGCATCGGCCGGGGGGCGGTCGCGCCGACCGGCGGCGGCCCCGGGCACTGACGGCGGCCGCGGCCCTCGCCACGGCCGCGGCCGTCCTGGACGTGGTGGCCGACGGCCCCCTGCGCCACCTGGACCAGTGGGTGTTCTCCGCCGGCCTGCCGCCCCGCACCGGCGCCTGGCACTGGACGTGGCGGACGATCGTCAACGGCGGCCAGTACTGGATCGTCGGCAGCCTCGCGGGCGTCACCGCCGCGGCCGCCGCGTGGCGGCGCCGCAGCCTCCCGCTGCTGATCCGCGCGGGCCTGTGGCTGGCCTGCACCGAACTCGTCGTGCGGTCCGCGCAGGTGCTGTTCGCGCGGACCGCACCCCTGTACGGCGAGGACGAGCTGTTCGCCGCCGGGCACCTGTCGTTCCCGTCCGGGCACTCCGCCAACGCCGCCGCCTGCCTGCTGTTCATCGCCGCGATGGCCGGCGCCTCGCGCGGCTGGACGATCGCCGCGCACACCCTGGCCGCCCTGGTCGCCGTCGCCGTCGTCGCGCTCGGCTACCACTGGCCGACCGACGCGCTCGCCGGATGGGGGATCGGCACGCTGCTGGCCTGCGCCGCCCGCGTCCTGGTCGTGCCCGGCGAACCCGCCCGCGAAGGCCGCCGCCGCGCCGCGCCGGTCACCCCCGCCCCCAAAGACGCCTGACCCCGCCACCGCCCCGATCCTGACTCCGCCCCCGACCCGCCACCGACCCGACTCTGACCCCGCCTCAGCCTTGCCGCCTGGGCCTCACTCCGGACCGGCGGACTCGGCGAGCAGCGAGGCGAGCTCGCGCGGCTCGGACAGCATCGGCCAGTGCCCGGTCGGCAGCTCCCGGTACGTCCAGCCCGGCCCGGCCATCATGGCGAACACCGGATTGCCGCTGTCGGCCATCTGCCGCACCGCCGCGAGCGGGATCGTGCACAGGACGAGCGTGCGCGGCGTGCCCGGCAGCGGCTCGGGCCGCCGGAGCGGCTGCGTCACGGTCGCGAACGGCTGCGGAGTGCCGCGCCGCCGCATCTCGGCGAGCCGCTCGGCGCTCAGCCCCGCGAGGTTGACCGGGTCGATGTCCGCGTCGAACGCCGGCACCGGGATCGTCCAGCCATCACCCTCCTCGGCGACGGTCTTCTCCAACTCGGCGCGGTCGTCGGGGGCGCGGAAGTCGATGCCCGCCATCCCGGACGGCATCGGCCCGCTGTCGACGTAGACCACGCGCGAGACGCGGTCGTGGATCCGGTCGGCGGCTCCGGTGACCGCCATGTTCGCGCCGCTGTGCGCGACGAGGACCACCGGCCCCGGACCGGCGCTCTCCACCGCGTCGACGACGTCGGCGATGTGGGTCTCCAGGCCCACCTCCGGCGTCAGCTCGCCCGCCCGCTCGGCGAGCCCCGTCAGCGTCACCGGGAGCGCCTCGTGGCCCTCCTCCCGCAGCCCCGAGGCCACTTCCTCCCACGCCCACGCGCCCAGCCAGAACCCCGGAACCAATACGAACGTCGCCATGTCAGCGCCCTTTCCCTCGTTGGTGAGGTCAACGCTAGGCTCGATACCGGACAGAAACCGCCCGGATTAGTGGAGTGTCCCGTGTCACACCCGGCGCCGGACTCCGGCCGGTCCCACCCGACGACCCGCGTGCTGGCGATGCTCGAACTGCTGCAGGCCCACCACCGCATGACGGGGCCCGACCTGGCGCGCCGGCTCGGTGTCGACGAGCGCACCGTCCGCCGCTACGCCGCGCGCCTCGACGACCTCGGCGTGCCCGTCGTCGCCGAACGCGGCAGGCACGGCGGCTACCGCCTGATGCCCGGCTACAAGCTGCCGCCGCTGATGCTCACCGACGACGAGGCGGTCGCGGTCGTGCTCGGCCTGGTGGCCGGCCGCCGCCTCGGCCTGCCGGGACAGGCCACCGAGAGCGCGCTGGCCAAGGTGCAGCGGGTACTGCCCGCCGCGCTGCGCGACCGCGTCCAGGCGCTGCGCGAGACCCTCGGGTTCACCCTCGCCGCCCGCGACGCCGCCGCGCCCTCCACCGGCGTCCTGCTCACCCTGGCCGCCGCCGTCCGCGAGCGCCGCCGCGTCCGGCTGCGGTACCGGTCCTGGCAGGGCGCCGACTCCGAACGCGACCTGGACCCCTACGGCCTGGTGTTCCACTCCGGACGCTGGTACGCCACCGGCCACGACCACCGCAGCGGCGAGGTCCGCACCTTCCGCGTCGACCGGATCGCCTCCGCCGACACCGGCGGCACCGCGACCGGCGCCGCCTACGAGATCCCCGCCGGCGCCGACCCCGTCCAGCACGTGACGCGGTCGCTGGCCGGCGTCCCGTACGCGCACGAGGTCGAGGTGCTGCTGGAGACCACGCTCGAACAGGCGCGCCGGCGCGTCCCCGCGACCGTCGCCACCCTCACCGAGACCGCCGGGGGAGTGGTGATGACGACCCGCGCCGAGCACCTGGACGGCATGGCGCGGATGCTCGCCGGCCTCGGCTGGCCGTTCGTGATCCGGCGGCCCGCCGAACTGCGCGGGCACGTCCGCGACCTCGCCCGCCACCTGGACGAGCAGGCGGGCCGCTGACCGGCCGCGCCCGGCACGCCATCAGCCCGCCCCCGGGTACCGCCGTCAGTCCTGCTCGGGCTCGCCGCCGGAACCGTCCGGGCTGGAGCCGGCGGGCTCCTCCGAGCCGCCCGCGCCGCCGGAGCCGCGCGCCTCCCACTCGTCGCGCAGCATCGCGTAGACGACCTCGTCGGTCCACTCGCCCTTGACGAGCTCGTTCTGCACCAGGTGCGCCTCGCGCCGCATCCCGAGCCGCTCCAGCACCCGCGCGGACGCGGCGTTGCGGCCGTCCAGCCGGCCCACGATCCGGTGCAGCCCCAGGCCCTCGAACCCCAGCCGCAGCACCACCTCGGCCGCCTCCGTCGCGAACCCCTTGCCGTGGAAGGACGGGTTCAGGATGTAGCCGATCTCGCCCTGCCGGTGCTCGCGGCTGCGCCACTGCAGATTGACCTCGCCGACCAGATCGCCGGTCTCGCGCCACTCGACCGCCAGCACGAGCCAGTCGCCCTCCTTCTCCAGGGTCGCGGCGGCCATTTTCTCGCGCAGGAACGACCGCGATTCCTCCCGGTCACGCGGCTCCCAATAGAGGAAACGCGCCACTTCGGGAAGGGATTGGTAGGCGTAGAGGCTCTCCAGGTCGTCCTCTCGGAACGGACGCAGCGCCAGGCGCTCGGTCTCGATGGGAAAGGTGGGACGAAGCACGCGCCGATCCTATTCACCCGGCTCGCCGTTCGGCGACCCGTGGTTCCCCGGTAACCACCCGGTCGGCCGCCCGCCGTCCGGCCGTCACCCCGGGTCAGGAGCGGGTGGCGCCGTGCCGGCCGTCCCGGCCGCCCGCATTCTCATCGGCGTCCCGGCCGCCCGCGACGCCGGTCTCGCGTTTCTCCTCCTCGCTGAACCCGCGGGTGTCGCGGAATTCGACATACGGTTCCGCTCCCGCCGGCCGCCCGGCGGCGATGGCGCGGCCGCGCTCCAGTTCGGCGTTCATCTCCGCGCCCAGCAGGATCGCCAGATTCGTGACCCACAGCCAAACCAGGAAGATGATGATGCCGGCGAGGCTGCCGTAGGTCTTGTTGTAATTGGAGAAGTTCGTCACGTAGGCCGCGAACACCCCGGACGCCACCAACCACAGCAGGATGGCCAGCACGCCGCCCGGGGTGACCCAGCGGAAACCGCGCTTGGCGTTCGGCGCCGCCCAGTACAGCAGCGCGAACAGGAAGCTGACGACGATCAGCATCACCGGCCACTTGACGATGTCCCAGACCGTCACCGCGGTCGAGCCGAGCCCGAGCAGGTCGCCGGCCTTGCGGGCGAGCGGACCGGACACGATCACCGCGATGACCGACACCGACAGCAGCACCAGCGTGACGATCGTGACGCCCACCCGCAGCGGCAGCGTCTTCCAGATCGGCCGCCCCTCGGGGATGTCGTAGATGGCGTTGGACGCCCGCATGAACGCCCCCACGTACCCCGACGCCGACCAGATCGCGGCCAGGATGCCGACGATCGCGGCGACGCCCGCCCCGGCGCGGTTGTTCTGCAGCTGCGTGAGCGCGCTGACCAGGACGTTCTTCACGGCGCCCGGCGCGATCCCGTTGAGGTTGTCGATGAGGTCGCTGGTGACCGACTTGCCGCCGAGCCCGACCAGCGACACCACCACCAGCATCGCCGGGAAGATCGACAGGATGGCGTAGTAGGTGAGGGCGGCGGCCCAGTCCGACAGGTTGTCGCGCTGGAACTCGCCGGCGGCGCGCTTGGCGGCGCGCACCCACGAGGTGACGGGCAGATCGGTGGGCGCGGAGGGCCTGCGCATTTCCGGGGGTCCTCTCTCAGCGTGCCAGCGGTCCGCGGCCGGTCCGGCGCACGCGGATCGGGGCGCGCTGCGCCCGCCGCACCCGGACCTGCACCGGCGCGTTGCGGATCCGGCGGCGCAGCCGTGCCTGCGCGGTGCGGCGGCGCCGCATCCACACCGTCAGCGCCGCGACGGCGCCCGCCGCGGCGACGGCGGCGCCGCCCTGCGCGGCCCTGGTCCGCGCCTGCCGCGACGCGACGACCTGCCGGGCGCGCAGCATGCGCTCGCGGGCCATCTCCTTGGCCTGGTCGGCCCGGTCGCGGGCCATCGCCTTGACATCGGCCTTGGCCGCCAGCGCCTCGACGGTCTCCCCGAGCTCCTGGCGGGCCCGGTCGACCTCCTGGCGCAGCTCCTCGGTGCCGGCGTCGGCGCCGTGCCTGCCCTGGGTGGTCATCGGTGCGTCGCCCTCTCCTTCAGGTCGTGGACGGTCATGCGCGCCTCGTCCATCGCCCGTTCGGGTTTGGCGGGCGTCGCCCGCTTGGTCTGCGCCATGCCGAGCAGCGCCAGCACGCCCGCGGCCGCCACCAGCGCGCCGCCGACGATGAGGGCCGACGCCCACACCGGCAGCACCAGCGCGATCGCGGCGATCACGGCCGTGAGCAGCGCCGCCGCCCCGAACAGCGCGACCAGCGCCGCGCCGCCGAACATGCCGGCGCCGGTGCCGGCGTGCCGGCCCTTGTCCTTCAGTTCCGCCACGGCGAGCCGCAGTTCCGCGCGCATCAGCTCCGAGACCTGCTGCGTCGCCTGCCGGACGAGCTCGCCCGTCCCGGCCTCGCTCCTGTGCCCGTCGTGGACCGCGGGCGCGCGTCCGGCGTCCTGCCGGGACGCCCCGGTGATGTCGGCGGCGCTCCGGCCGTCGTGTGTCCGCAGGGTGCTCATGGCCTCAGGCCCCCTCCGCGTGCCGTCGTTTCGAAGCCTGCGGCAGACCCGTTCCCCCTGGTGGGGACCTAAACGTGGGACGCGGCGCGCCGGGCCCCTAGCCGCGGCCGACGAACGAGGGCATCGCGGTGGCCATCACCGTCATGAACTGCACGTTGGCGTCCAGGGGCAGGCCCGCCATGTACAGCACGGCGTCGGCGACGTGCCGGACGTCCATCACCGGTTCAGGCCTCACCGACCCGTCGGCCTGCAAGGTGCCGGACCCGAACCGGCCGGTCATCTCCGTCGCGGCGTTGCCGACGTCGATCTGCCCGCACGCGATCCGGTGCGGGCGCCCCTCCAGCGACAGCGTCTTGGTGAGGCCGGTGATCGCGTGCTTGCTGGCGGTGTAGGCGGCCGACATCGGGCGCGGGGTGTGCGCCGACAGCGACCCGTTGTTGATGATCCGGCCGCCCCGCGGGTCCTGCTCCTTCATCAAGCGGAACGCCTGCTGGGCGCACAGGAACGCGCCGGTGAGGTTGGTGTCGAGGACGGTCCGCCACTCGCGGTGCGAGAACTCCTCGACCGGCTGCGGCGCGCCGAACACCCCGGCGTTGTTGACCAGCAGGTCCAGCCGTCCCCAGCGCTCGGCGACGGCGCCGAACAGCGCCTCGACCGACGCGGGGTCGGTGACGTCGGCGGGGACGGGCAGTGCCCGGTCCCCGGCGTCGCGGGCGCGCGCGGCCGTGTCCGCGAGCGGTGCGGCGCGGCGCCCCGCCAGGGCCACCCACCAGCCGCGGTCCAGCAGGGCGACGGCGACGGCGGCGCCGATGCCCGAGCCCGCCCCGGTGACGAGCGCGACCGGTTCCCCGCCGGGCTTCCGGCCGGGGCCGGTTTCATGATCGGACACGGGTCGAGCCTCCCCCGTCGACGTCTCACATGTCAAGATCGGCGTTCACGATACGGATGCACTCCGGTGAACCGCCACATCGCGGTCACCGCCGGCGCCGCGCCCGGCCCGCGTCCGGCCCGTGCCCGTCTGGCCGGTACCGGACCCGGCGTGCGTGTCCAGAGTCGGCCACCGGGTCTTGTGGGCCCGCTGAGGCGGATCTACCTTCCGCGCGGGCGTTGCTCCCAGCGCCCGTCCCAGGCGACGACGAGCAGATCCTCACCGCCGCCGTCCGGCTCCACCGACCCCCGAGGAGCTCCCCCCGATGACGACCCGCACAACGATCACCGCCGCCGCGCTGCTGCTCGGCGCCGCGCTCGCCACCGCGCCCGCCGCGCACGCGGCGCCCGGCCCGGCCGCGCAGCCCGTCCACTCGATCTCGCCCGGCGACCCCTACGCCGCCTGCACCGCCGGCGCCAGCCCTCACGGCACGGTCTACCCGGGCGCCGAAGTGGAACCGTGGATCGCCGCCGACCGGCACCGGCCCGGCCGCGTCATCGCCGTCTACCAGCAGGACCGCTGGTCCGACGGCGGCGCCAAAGGCGTCGCCGCCTCCTACAGCCGCGACGGACGCCACTTCACCAAGACCACGCTGCCGTTCAGCAAGTGCGCCCCCGGCGGCCTGAACTACGAACGCGCCTCCGACGCCTGGGTGGACTTCGGCCCCGACGGCGTCGCCTACGCCAGCGGCCTGGACTTCGACGTGTCCACGGCCCGCAACGGCGTCGGCGCCGCCACCTCCTACGACGGCGGACGCACCTGGACCCGCACCACCCAGCTCATCGACGACACCGACCCGTCCATCGTCGACGACAAGAACTCCGTCACCGCCGACCCGCGCCACCCCGGCACCGCCTACCAGGTGTGGGACCGCATCGACCAGGTCACCACCGGACCCGGCGCCCACTACACCGGCCCCTCCTACATCGCCATCACCCGCGACCACGGCCGCACCTGGACGCCCGCGCACCCGTTCGTGGACACCGGCGCGGTCCCCAACTCCCAGACCATCGGCAACGTCATCGTCGCCGACGCCCGCCGCGACGTCCTGTACGACTTCTTCGAATGGCAGACCTACAGCGGCGTCGACGCCACCGAACCGGTCGACCTGCACTTCGCCGTCGTCACCTCCAAGGACCAGGGCCGGACCTGGAGCAAGCCCGTCACGGTCGCGCCCGACACCTCCGTGCCGGAGGTCGACCCCAACGCCCCCGACGACCCGTCCAAGGCGCTGCGCGGCGGCGCGAACCTCATCAGCGCCGCCGTCGACCCGCAGACCGGCGAGCTCTACGCGACGTTCGAGGGCGCCGACCCCACCGGCTCCTACGACCAGATCCAGCTCGTCCACTCCACCGACGGCGGCCGCACCTGGTCGGCTCCGGTGCGGGTCAACGGGGCTCCGGCGGCGCCCGCCTTCACCCCGTCCATCGCGGTGAACGACCGCGGCACGGTCGCCATCACCTACGTCGACCTGCGCTACCTGCGCCCCGGCGACACCACCACGCTGCCTGCCGCCATGTGGTACCTCACGTCCCCGCGCGGCGGCGAGAACCGCCCGTCCGAGCGCCGCATCTCCCGCGTCTTCGACTGGCTGAAGGCGCCCTACGCCGGATGGGGCCACTTCCTCGGCGACTACGAGAGCGTCGCGGCCGCCGGACACGGGTTCCAGCCCGCGGTGATCGAGACCAACGACACCGGACCCGCCGTCAACGGCACCGACCTGTTCACCGGGATCTTCGGCGCCGCCCCGGCGGCGGCCGCTCCGGCGACGGCGAGCCCCGCCCCCCGCGTCACCACCGCTCACCATCTGAACGCCCACCGCGCCCGGCACTGAGCAGCACACGGGACGCACACGGCACTGAGCGCAGGGGCCGCCGGCGACGCCCGGCGGCCCCTGCCGCGATCGTCAGAGGATCGCGGTCTCCGCGCCGTCGACCAGCAGGACCTGGCCGTCGCGCAGCGACCGGTGCGGGACGCCTTCGCCGCGGTAGCGGGCGGCGACGGCCGTCAGGACCTCCGACTCCGGATGCCCGGGGGAGTCGACGTGGGGCACGAGCGCGTGATCGAGGACGCCCAGGCCGTCCCAGACCGGCGGGTCCCCGTGGACGCGGGTCACGGCGTCCGGGTCGTCGCACGCCTCAAGGCCGCGCAGGCTCGGCGCCAGCACGCAGCCGCCCGCGCTGTACCCGGCGTACACGAGCGCGTCGCGGCCGAGCAGGCCGGTGAGCGCGGCGTCGGCGCCGCTGCGGGCCAGCGCATGGCGCAGCACGAACGCGTTGCCGCCCCGCGCCCAGACCAGCGGGAAGCGCGCCAACTCCGCGGCGATGGCGGAGGCGGGCCGGCCGAAGTACCGCCGCAGGTCGATCTCGGTCGGCCGCAGCCCGAGCGCGGTCAAGGCGGCGATCTCGCTTCGCACCCCGGCCCGCCGGCCCTCCTCGGACTCCGCGTCCAGAGCGTTGGCGATCACCGCGGTCTCGGCCCCCGGCGCCGGCAGCAGGCCGAGCAGCCGGTCGGGGTGCCCGCCCATCCGGAACGACGACAGATACAAGCGCACCCGACGACTCTAATCGTCAGGCCGTGCTCACCCAGTCGACACGGTGCCCCTCGGTCGGGTCGGGCGTCTCCCAGCGGCGGACGAGCCGGTCGATGACCGCGTCCGGAACCGGCGCGGCCCGGCCGCGGTTGCGGTCGCGCAGCACCGCCGGCGGCGCCTCCAGCGCCACCAGCTCCACCCGGCCCTGGTAGCCGGCGATGAGACCGGTGCACTGCTCGCGCTGCGTCCGCGACACGTTCGTGGCGTTCCACACGAACGACCGCCCGGCGCGCAGATGCCCGCGGGCCAGCTCGTGCGCGGCCGCGGCGACCGCGTGCTGGTCGCCGGCGGGCGACACGCCCATCTCGGTGCGCAGCCGGTCCAGGCTCACCACCGGCACGTCCGGCCGGTTCGCGGCGATCCAGTGGTCCTTGCCGACCCCCGGCAGGCCCGACAACACCGTCACCGTGCAGCGGGTGTCGTCGTAGGCGGCGTAGTCGGGGTCGCGGTCGTCCTTGCGGAAGTACCAGAACCGCGCGTGTTCGGACGGGAACGCGCGCGGCGCGTCCAGGCACCGCTGCTCGGCGCAGTACTCCCCGTACAGGGCGACGTTGTCCAGCAGCTCGTCGGTGTCGGGGCAGATCCGGCCGAGGATGTCGGCCGACGCCAGCAGCACCAGGTCGTCGTTGCGGGCCAGCAGGCTCACCCGGAACGCGATCTTCTGCAGGTCGGGGCGCTCCAGCGCCCAGAACGGCACCTGGTGGTGGCGGATCAGCGCGGCGACGTGCTCGCGCCACGCGACCGGCGCGCCCATCTCCCACAGGATGCGCCGCACCATCAGGTCACCGCGGCGCGAATGGCCGCGCGCGGTGATCCGGCCGTCGTCCTCGGTGCGGGTGCAGTACGGCTTGGCGATGTCGTGCATCAGCACCGTCGCGAACAGCCGCACCCGCTCGTCCTCCGGACGCGCCCGCCACTGCGGCAGCGCAGCGAGCGCCTCGCACGCCATCCGGGTGTGGACCTCGACGTCGCCCTCGCCGTGGAAGACCGCGTCCTGCGGGACGCCCGCCATCTCGCGCACCCACCCGAACGCCTCGCGGATGTCGTCCCACCGGACGTCCCAGTGCGGCGGCGCCGGGCACAGGTCAGCGAACACCCGCATACAGCACCTCCGGGTCGGCCAGGCCGTTGGCGACGATCGGACGCTCCTGCCAGTGCGTCCCCGAATCGAGGATCGCGGTCAGGAAGCTCGGCCGGACCCACTTGTAGCGGTCGACCGTCTCCCCGCTCTCCTCCACCTTGATGTAGAGGCCCTCCATCTCGTCGGACTTGTCGGTCTCGGCGGCGACCCGGTCCGGGTCGGCGCCGCCCGCTCGCGCCGCCGCGCGCAGCGCGTCCCGCCAGGCGGGGGTGCGGCAGGTCGAGGGGCCGACGAACGCGGTCAGGGCGCCCAGGTCCGGGAGCGTCCCCTCGTGCAGGACGGGCACCGACACCACCGGCGTGCCGGCCAGCAGCTCGCGGCGGCGGGCGGTCGACAGGAACGTCCCGTCGCGCTGGTCGAGGACGTCGAACTCGCAGAAGTAGTGGGGGAGCGCGTCGTAGAAGACGGTGTGCTTGGCGTACAGCCATTCCCCGTACATCACGTACCGGTCGCCGAGGCGTTCCCGCAGGACGTGCTGGACGGACGCGGCCCACGCCTTCAGCGGCCCGAACTGCCGCTCGCGGGGCCCGCCGGTCAGGTAGTGGCCGCGGCTCTGCAACCGCAGCTCCCCGTCGGAGGAGAAGCTGATGCCGCAGTTGGCGCCGTCGAGCTTCTCCTCCACCACCAGGTACCGTCCGGCGATCGCCGAGAACGGCCGCGCGGCCAGGTCGTGGTCTCCCGGCTGGAGCCGGGAGCCCTCGATGTGCCGGGTGCGGGGGTATTTGCGGAGCATGCCGACCGTTCTAACGAACCCGTCCGGCCGTGCCAACCGAATTTCAGCGGTTCGGGACGATCCGGGCGAGCGCGAACGCGGCGAGCCACAGCCCGACGCTCACCCACGCCAGCGCGTGCAGGCCCGCCGTGAAGTGCGCCGCGTCGAGCGCCGGGCCGGCGACCGCCCCGTACACCGCGACGCCGAGGGCCGTGCCGACCTGCCGGGCGGTGTTGTTGAACCCGCCCGCCAGTCCGGCGTGCGCGGGCGGGGCGGCGCGCATCGCCGCGGCGACCACGGCCGTCACGATCAGGCCGTCGCCGATCCCGATGGCCAGCAGCGTCGGCAGCAGCACCGGGTAGGAGCCGCCGGTGCCGACCCGCAGCAGGCTGAGGCATCCGGCGGCGGCCAGCGCGGTCCCGGCGCCGAGCGGGAGGCGGGTGCCGAACCGGGCGGTGAGCCGTCCGCTGACCGGTGCCAGCAGCGCCAGCGGCACCGCCATCGGCATCAGCAGCACCCCGGCGGTGAACGCCGAGTGGTGCTCGGCCTGCTGGAGCTTGAGCGTCGCGACGAACAGCACGCCGTTGGTGACCAGGTTCATCGCCAGGGCGATGCCGTTGGCGCCGAGGAACGCGGGGGCGCGCAGCAGCCCGCCCGGCACCATCGGCGCCGCGGCGCGGCGCTCGGCCCACACGAACGCGGCCGCCGCCGCGACCGTGACGGCCGCCGTGACGGCCGCCTCCCCGCGGTGGCCGTGGCCGGCGGCGATGACCGTCCACACCAGCCCGCCGAGGGTGAGCGGCGCCAGCGCCATCCCCGCGCGGTCCAGCGGCGGGCGCGGGCCGTCCGGACGCTCCCGGCGCGGCTCGCGGACGACGGCGAGGACCCCGGCGATCGCGGCGGCGACGATCGGCACGTTCAGCAGGAAGATCCACCGCCAGCCGGCGGAGTCGACCAGCGCGCCGCCCAGCAGCGGCCCGGCGGGCAGCGCCGTGGAGGAGATGCCCGCCCACACCCCGAGCGCGCGGGCCTGCTCCGCGCGGCCCGGGTACGCCGCGGTGATGACCGCGAGGCTGCCGGGCAGCAGCAGCGCCGCGCCCGCGCCCTGGACGACCCGCGCCGCGATCAGCGGTCCCGGGCCGGGCGCGCAGCCGCAGGCCAGCGACGCGAGCCCGAACAGCCCGAGCCCGGCCAGCAGCATCCGGCGGTGCCCGATCCGGTCGCCGAGCGCGCCGCCGCCGAGCAGCAGCCCGGCGATCGCGACGGCGTACCCGTCGACGACGCCCTGCAGGCCGGGCAGCCCGGTGCCGAGCGCGCGGCCGATGCCGGGGAGTGCGACGTTGACGATCGTGACGTCCAGCAGCACCAGGAACATGCCGGCGCACAGGATGGCGAGCATCGCGCCGCGGCGCGGGACGGGCGCGGACCCGGTGTTCTCGGTGGCGGTCTGGGCACCGGTGTCGGTCGGCGATCTCATCCGTCCACGGTGACCCGCGAACGTTTCGCCCGCGCTGGAACCTTCCGCGACCGCGCGTCGGGTGGCCGGCGTCAGCCGGGGACGACCTGGGCGAGCGCGCCGGTCTCCAAGGCGACCCACAGGGCGCCGTCGGGGCCGAGCGCGATGCCGTGCGGCTCGCAGCCGGGCCTCGGCAGCGGATGCTCGTCGATGCGGCCCTCGCAGGTGATGCGGCCGACGTGCGCGGTGCCCCACTCGGTGAACCACAGCGCCCCGTCCGGGCCGGTGACGATCGCGTGCGGGCGCGCCCCCGGGTCGGGCAGCGGGAACTCGGTCACCTTCCCGTCCGTGGTGATCCGGCCGATGTGCCCGGCGCCGATCGCGGCGAACCACAGCGCGCCGTCCGGGCCCGCGGTGATCCCGACCGGCGCGGCGCCCTCGGTCGGCAGGGCGTGCACGGCGACGTCGCCGCCGGGCGCGATCCGCCCGACCGCGTTGCCCTGGTTGAGGGTGAACCACAGCGCCCCGTCCGGCCCCGCCGTGATCATGGACGGCATGGCGCCCGACACCGGCAGCGGGAACTCGGCGACCTCCCCGGCGGGGGTGATCCGGCCGATGCGGTCGGTCCGCATGAGGGTGAACCAGAGCGCGCCGTCCGGCCCGGCGGCGATGCCGCAGGGGCCGCCCGGGGGGACCTCGAACATCGTCACCCGGCCGCCGGTGTCGATCCGGCCGACGCGGTCGCCGCGCAGGCAGGTGAACCACAGGGCGCCGTCCGGGCCGGCTGTGATGTTCATCGGCCCGTCCGGGAGGGGGTCGGCCGGATGGAGGTCCGCCTCGCCGCCCGGCGCCATCCGCCCGATCCGTCCTTCATGCACCAGCGTGAACCACAACGACCCCTCCGGTCCCGTGGCTATTCCATAAGGACCCGCTTCGGGGTCGGTGACGGTGAACTCCCTGATCGTGGCATGCGAACCCTGCGGCATGAATAGTCCCCCCTCGTCCCACTTCTTTCCGAGCGACGGCGAGACTAACGGAACTGGATTTGCGTGACGATCGCGCCGCCGTCCGCGCCGGTCTCCTGACGAGCTGACCGGCGCGGGCGGTGCGGGCCGCGGGGCCGCGCGGGCGAGGTCAGGGCGCCGGGACGAGCCGCCGGATCGTCATCGGCTCGGCGAGGATCCGCCCCAGCACCTGCTCGACGTGCCGGAAGTGCGGCGTGGCGAAGTGCTCGTCCAGCGCCTCGGGACCCGTCCACTCCTCCACGACCACCATCCGGGCGGGACGGTTCGGGTCGGCGTAGGGGCGGTAGGCCAGGCATCCCGGCTCATCCAGGGACGGCTCGATCATCGCCTCCAGAGCGGTGCGGAGTCGGTCCTCCTGGCCGGGCGAGGCGAGGCATTCGGCGACGACGGTCAATGACATGGCGATCTCCTTCTAGGTCGCGTGAGGGAAGCGGTGCGGGGTCGGTGACGGTGCGGGTCAGGGGCGGGCGGGGCCGGTGCCCGCGCCGGACGCGGTGATCGCCGCGGCGATCTCGTCCAGGTCGGCCGGGGTCAGCTCGACCGAGCCGGCGCCGATCCAGCCGTCCACCTGGTCCGCCCGGCGGGCGCCGACGATCGCGCCGGTGACGCCGGGCCAGGCCAGCGTCCAGGCGATCGCGACCTCCGCGACACTCGCGCCGCGGCGTTCGGCGACGGGACGCAGCGCGTCCGCGAGCCGCAGGTTCGCCGCCAGCCCGGTGGTGAAGTCGTGGTGGGCCGTGCGCCAGTCGTCGGCGGGCAGCGTCGCGGCCCGCTCGGCCGAGAACGCGCCGGTCAGCAGCCCCGACTGCAGCGGCGAGTACACGATCACGCCGGTGCCGTGCTCGCGGGCCCAGGCGATCTCGCCGGCCGCGGACCGGTTGATGGCCGAGAACGGCGGCTGGACCGCGTCCACGTGCGCGATCTTCTCGGCCCGGTCCAGCAGGTCGGGGGGGTGGTTGGACAGCCCGATCGCGCGAACCTTCCCCTCGGCCTTCAGGTCGGCCATGATCTGCCAGTACTCGTCCAGCGGCGTGGCGTTCGGCGACACCGGGCCGCTGCCGTTGCCGGCGTACTCGAGCGACTCGCCGGTGTCGGGGTAGTGCACCTGGTAGAGGTCGATGCGCTCGACGCCGAGCCGCCGCAGCGAGTCCTCCACCTCGCGGCGCACGCTCGCCGGCTTCATGATCCGCCGCGGCGCGGCCTGCGGGTCGGCGGGGTCCCAGACGAGGCCGGCCTTGGTGAAGACGAACGGCCGCTCGTCCTCGCGCAGCCCCGCGATCGCCTTGCCGACCAGTTCCTCGGAGTGCCCGAGGCCGTACACCGCGGCGGTGTCGATCCAGTTGACGCCGGAACCGATCGCATGCCGGATCGCCGCGACGGACTCGGCGTCGTCGGTGGCGCCCCAGCCGAACCGCCAGCCCGGGCCCGACACCGCCCAGGACCCGAAACCGACCGCGGTGATGTCCATGCCGGTGCCGCCGAGCGGACGCGTTGTGATCATTTCCCCTGCTCCTCAGGTTCGCGGGAGTTCGTGATGATCACTGTCGTCGGCGAGCGCCGCGGTACCCAGTGGCGGCCGCTGCCTAGGCACCGCATGACCAGGCTCCGCGGTCCCGGCGTCCCGGGACGGCACGGGATAATCGGCCCATGGCACTCGACAGGCGAGCCGAACTCGGCGAGTTCCTGCGCTCACGCAGGGCCCGGCTGAAGCCCGAGGAGCTCGGGCTGCCCGACTACGGCGGCCGGCGCCGCGTCCCCGGCCTGCGCCGCGAGGAACTGGCCCGGCTCGCCGGCGTCAGCGTCGACCACTACGTCCGGCTGGAGCAGGGCCGCACCCTGCACTTCTCCGAGGCCGTCCTGGACGCGGTCGCCCGCGCCCTGCGGCTCGACGACGTCGAACGCGGCCACCTGTACCGCCTGGCCCGCCCCTACACCGAGCCCGCCGGGGCGCCCGAGCGGCGGCCCCAGCAGGTCCGGTCCGGGCTGCGGCGGCTGCTGGACGCCACCACCGAAGTGCCCGTCTACATCGTCGGCCGCTACACCGACGTGCTCGCCTGGAACGACCTGGCCGCCGCGCTCATCACCGACTTCGGGGCGCTGGCGCCCGCCGAGCGCAACTTCGCGCGCATGGTGTTCCTGGACGAGGGCATGCGCGGCCTGTACGCCGACTGGCGCGGGAAGGCCGCCGACATCGTCGGCTACCTGCGGCTGGACGTCGGGCGGCATCCCGGCGACCCGGCGGCCGCCGCGCTGGTCGAGGAGCTGTCGGCCGCCAGCCCCGAGTTCCGCGAGATCTGGGCCGAGCACGGCCTCAAGGAGAAGACGCACGGCCGCTACGTCTACCGGCACCCCGTCGTCGGCACCCTCGACCTCGGCTTCGAGACCCTCCGGCTGCCCGACGACCCCGACCAGGCGCTGGTTGCGCACACCGTCGAGCAGGGCTCCCCGTCGCACGCGGCGCTGCGTCTGCTGGCCGCCACCCACCGGAGCGTGTCGGTGCGGTGAGCCGCGGGCCGGACCCGCGTCACGCGGGCGCGGGCGCCGTCCACTCCTGGTCCTCCCAGGCGGGGTCGAGCGGGGTGTGCGCGATGTGGTTGGTGTAGTTCGACAGCGTCTTCATGCCGATCCCGAGGACGATGTCCAGGACGTGGCGTCGGGTGTACCCGGCGGCCAGGAACGCCTCGACCTGCGCGTCGTCCACCCAGCCCCGCTGCTCGACCATCGCGCCGGTGAACACGCGGACCGCCTCCAGCGCCGGGTCGTCCAGCGCGCGGCCGCCGCGCAGCGCCTCGACGACCTCGGCCGGGACGCGCGACCGCAGCGCGAGCGTGGAGTGGGCCGCCACGCAGTACGCGCAGCCGTTCAGCACGCTCGCGGTGATCCACACGACGTGCTTGGCGTTCCTGGGCAGCGACGACCTGCCGAACAGCTCCGACAGCGCATTGTACCCGGCCAGCAGCTCCGGCGACTCGGCCATCACCCCGTTCAGGGTGGTGACGAACCCCATCCGCTTCCTGGCCGCCTCCAGGTGCGGGCGCGCGGCCTCGGGGGCGTCGGTCTCGTCGTACACGGTGAACTCGGTCATCGGTTCTCCTCATCGGGGGTCAGGGAGGCGAGGGCGGCGTCCACGGACGCGGTCAGCGCGGCCGCGGGGGCGCCCGCGCGCGACCGCAGGTTCACGCCGTAGGCCAGCAGCGCCAGGGTCTGCGCGGTGCCGTCGACGTCCAGGCCCGGACGCAGTTGCCCCTGCCGGTCGGCGGACCGCAGGGCCGCGCGCATCGCCGCGCACAGCCCGTCGTGGTGGGCGTCCAGGATCCGCCTGACGTCGTCGTCCTCGGCGCCGTCCGGGCTCGCGTGCGCGTTGGACACCATGCATCCCCAGCGCGCGTGCTCGCCCGAGCAGCGGGCGGCGATGAGCCCGGCGAAGAAGCCGGCGATAGCGGCCAGCCCCCGGCCGTCGGCCGCGAGGCGGTCGAACACCGGGCGCGAGTGGCGCTCCACGTAGCCGCGGAGCGCCGCCAGGTACAGATCCCGCTTGCCGCCGAACGTCGCGTACAGGCTGGACCGGCTGATCCCCGTCTCCGCGACCACCTCGGCGATGCCGGTGGACGCGGCGCCGCGCCGCCAGAACAGCCGCACGACCTGCTCCAGCACCGCGTCCGGGTCGAAGTGCTTGACGTCGGGCATCCGCTCCCGCCTCCACATAACTCGGAACGACCGTTCCAAGATGGCATGGACGGACCCCGCCGCGCAACCGCCCCGCACAATCCGCCGGGCTACAGGCCGTGGCGGCGGTCGCCCAGGACCGCCTCGCAGGCGCGCGCTTCGGACTCGGCGGAGAACGGCTCCCGCCGCGCGGCCACCGCGTCCCGCGCCTCCTCGGCGACCAGGTCGGCGTTGATCTGCGCCCCGGCCATCGCACCTGCCGCCGCGGCGGCACCGACCTGGGCGGACAGGTCGGTCACGTTGCCCGCGACCCACACTCCGGGCACCTCGGTGCGGCCCACCGTGTCGGCCGGAATGTGCTCGCCAGCGCCCGTCGGATGCTCCACCGGCCGCAGCCCGAGCCCCGCGAGGAAGCCGCCGCGGGCGGTCATCCGGGACGCCACCGCCAGCGCGTCGCGCGCGACCACCGCGCCGCCGGCCAGCCGGACGCCGACGAGCCGGTCATCGGCGACCTCCAGGCCCGCGACCTCGCCCTCCACTACGCGGACGCCGCGGGCGGCCAGCTGCTCGGCCTGCTCGCCGCCGGGCCGGGGCGCGGTGTGGGCGAAGAACACGACATCGTCGCTGAGCTGCCGGAACAGCAGCGCCTGGTGCACCGACATCGGACCGCTCGACAGCACGCCGATGGCCCGGTCGCGGACCTCCCAGCCGTGGCAGTACGGGCAGTGCACCACGTCCCGGCCCCACCGCTCCGCCAGCCCCGGCACGTCCGGCAGCTCGTCCACCAGGCCGGTCGTCACCAGCAGCCGGCGCGCCCGGACGGTCCGACCGCCGGCCAGGCCGACGGTGAAACCGCCGTCGTCGCGCACCGCCTCGGTGACCGTCCCGGCCACCACGTGCCCGCCGTAGCGCCGGACCTCCGCCCGGCCCCGCTCCAGCAGCTCGGCCGGCGGCATCCCGTCCCTGGCCAGCAGCCCGTGCACGCCCTCGGCGGGCGCGTTGCGCGGGGAACCGGCGTCGACCACCACGACCGACCGCCGCGACCGCGCGAGCATCAGCGCCCCGTTCAGGCCCGCGGCGCCCCCGCCGACCACCACCACGTCATAGGCGTCCTTCAGCCGTTCGGTCATCTCGACCACCTCCGCGGCCACTATGCGAACCGGACCCCGGCGACGGCAAACCTCTTTGCCGATATGGCAAACTGGCAGTATGGACGACGACCTCGACCAGGCGCTCGACGCGGTCGGCCCGCGCCTGCGCGCGCTGCGCAACGAGCGCGAGATCACGCTGACCGACCTGTCGGCCGCGACCGGCGTCTCGGTGAGCACGCTGTCGCGGTTGGAGTCCGGCGCCCGCCGCCCGACCCTGGAACTGCTCTTCCCGCTGGCCAAGGCCTACGGCGTCACCCTCGACGAGCTCGTGGACGCGCCGCCCACCGGCGACCCGCGCATCCACCTGCGGCCCGTCGTCCGCAACGGCATGACCATGCTGCCGCTGACCCGCCGCGCCGGCGGCATCCAGGCCTACAAGCTCGTCATCCCCGCCGGCAGCGAGCGCCGGGAGCCCACACCGCAGACCCACGAGGGCTACGAATGGCTGTACGTCCTCAACGGACGGCTGCGCGTCCTCCTCGGCGAGCACGACCTGGTCCTGTCACCCGGCGAGGCCGCCGAGTTCGACACCCGGCTGCCGCACTGGTTCGGCGCCGTCGACGCCGACCCCGTCGAGTTCCTCGTGCTGTTCGGCAGCCAGGGCGAACGCGCCCACCTGCGCGCCCGCCCCAAGGCGAAGCGCCCCGGCTAGCGCCCGCTCACGGGGCGCCAGGCCTACCTGCGCCCGGGCCGCTTGCAGCCGACCTACCTGCGGCCCGCCTCGTCGCGGCCGAGCTCGGCGAGGCGGGCCAGCGCGGGCAGCGCGTCCGCGAGCGCCCGCCGCTGCTCCCCGGTCAGCCGCTCCACCAGCGGCGCCAGGTGCCGCGCCCGGTCGGCGCGGCGCGACCGCCAGATCCGGCGGCCCGCCTCGGTGATGTGGACCAGGACGGCGCGCCCGTCGTCCGGGTCGGGGCGGCGCTCCACCAGCCCGTCCCGCTCCAGCCGCGTGACCAGCTGGGTGATGCCGGGCTGGCTCACCTGCTCGGTCCTGGTCAGCTCGGTCATCCGCACGGGACCGCCCGCCGCGAGCGTGTCCAGCACCGACAGCGTCGTGAACGGCAGCTTCTCCAGCATCGGAATCCGGATGTAGAACCGGTTGAAGCTCTCGATCGCGGCGGTGAAGGCGTCCACGTCGAAAGCGTCGACGTCCAACGCGTCGTCCGAGGTGTCGTCCACACCCGAAACCTATCGCCGTTCCCCGGCCCCGCAGCCGCAGCCGCCCGCCGAAGGCGGGCGGCTGCGCGAGCCGCGGTGCTGAGGCGGATCCGCCTACACCGCCCGGCCCCTACGGATTCGGGGCGGCCGTCGAGGCGTCGCTGATGTGCAGGACGGCGTCCGCCGCGTCGATGATCTCCTTGCCGAGCGGGAAATAGGTCTGCTGCTGGGCGGCGTCCGTTCGCGGACCGGTGGCGGCGATCGAGGCGGCCTCTACCAGGCCCCACGTGCCGACACGGCCCTGAAGCGAACCCTCGTAGGTGTCCGGGGCCGGCTCCTGAATATCGAGGATCCCGCTGCGGCCCAGGCTTCCGGCGACGAAAACGTACCGCTCGTCCACCAGGGACCCGAGAATGGCGCCCACACCGATCCAGCTGAGCTCCATATTCCCCATCGGCATGACGCAGATGTTCCGCTGCAGGTGGAGATTGTGCGCGAAGACGAGCGTCGGTCCCCGCCGGGCCTCGATGTCGCGGATGTCGAGGAGATTCCGCGCCATCAGCGCGTCCCGGGTGCCTCCCAGCAGGGAGATGCGGGCGGCCTGCTCCAGGCGCTGGGCCGACTGCCTGTGATACCGCAGCAGACCGAGGCCGGCGGTGAGGTGCGTCTTCGCCCGGTACCACTCGGCGCGCGACGTCGCCGCGATCAGTTCCGGTGCGCGCGCGTAGAGCGTGTTGAGCATGTCGTCGGCGATCGAGCGCAGCCTCTCGGCCTCGGGCGTCTCACCGACCGACATGGCCGGGTCCATGACCGCCTCCATGCGGCTCCACCGCCCGTCCTCTCCCGTCAGGGCCGCGATGTCATGGTCGAGGGCCAGGTAGTCGCGGCCGTGTTCGAGGTAGGTCCGGGGGCTGGGCGCGCTGGTCGTCTCCATCGGAGCGTCGAAGCCGTGGAAGGCGACGCGTTCCGAGGCGGGCCGGTCCCGGTTGTACTCGCGCATCCAGTCGACCAGCCGCCTGTTGGCGTCCAGGTCTCCGAAGCCGTGCGAGAACCCTCCGCCCATCACGGCGTCGAGGCTTCCGGTGCCGTGCTGGACGAAGTCGTCCACGGCGAGCGCGGCCACACGATCGGTCTCCAGGGCGATCGACCGGAAGCCTCGGCCGACCAGTTGGGCGAACAGGTCGTTGCGGACCCGTCCGAAGGCGGGCTCGAGATGCGTCGGCTCACCGAGCCCCAGCAGGTCGCATGACGCGGGTACGAACCCGCAAATGTCCTGGGTCATGTGTCGCAATCGTATCTTTGAAAATTCGGTTGAGACTTTGGCTGCATTCGTCGTCTTGGAGCGCGCTAAAGTCTCAAACGGTGATGACACTTGCGACCAGCTGACCTCGCGCGCGAGCACGGCATCTCGACCCAGGCGGTGCGCAACTACGAGCAGGACGGCTTCCTCCCGCCCGCCGAGCGCACGCGCAGCGGGTACCGGATCTACACCGAGGCGCACGCGGCGGCGCTGCGCGCCTTCCTCGCCCTCGTCCCCGCGTACGGGCACGCCATCGCGGGCCAGATCATGAACGCCGTGCACGACGGCGACCTCGACGGCGCGCTGAGGATCATCGACCTCGGTCACGGCCGGCTGCTCCGCGACCGGGACACCCTCGACGCGGTGCGGCAGGCGGTCGACCACCTGATCATGGACTCCGGCGTCCAGCCGGACCCGCCCGGGCGCCCCGAGACCCTCACCATCGGCGAACTCGCGCACCGGCTCCAGGTCACGGCCGCGACCCTGCGCAACTGGGAAGGCGCGGGCATCCTCGCGCCCGCCCGGGACCCGGCCACCGGCTACCGCCTTTTCCGCGCCGACGACGTCCGCGACGCGGAGCTCACCCACCTGCTCAGGCGCGGGGGCTACCCGCTGGGCCACATCCGCACGGTGGTCGAGCAGGTCCGGCAGGCCGGCGGGACGGGCGCCCTTGCCGCCGCCCTGGACGGCTGGCAGCGAAAGCTCACCGCGCAGGGGCTGGCGATGCTCGACGCGTCCGTCCAGCTGAGCCACTACCTGGCCGCGTCCCACCGATGACGTCGGCGCGGCCCATCGGTCAGGTGGCGGATCCGCGGGCGGCGATGAGGGGGCCGATGACACTGGTGCCGGGGCCGATGCGGCCGCCGGGACCGGGAAGCTGGGTGGTGTTGTCGGCGGTCAGTTCGTGCCCGCAGTGGGCGCACGCGGTGACGGCCTCGGTGTCGTGCCCGCACTCCAGGTGGTGGATGCGCACGGGCGGCCCGGACTCCCCGTACCAGCGGTCGCCCCACCGCATCAGGGCGAGCAGGACCGGATACAGGTCCTTGCCCTTCTCCGTCGCCAGGTAGTGCTCGCGAGGCGGGTGGTCCTGGTAGCGCTCGCGGACCAGCACGCCCTCCTCCACCAGCCGGGCGAGCCGGGCGGCCAGGACCTTGCGCGAGATGCCCAGGTCGCGGGCCAGGTCGTCGAAGCGGGTCACGCCCACCAGGACGTCGCGCATGATGAGCGCCGTCCACGCGTCCGCGAACAGGTCGGTGGCGCGCGCGATCGAGCACGCGACGTCGGTGAGCGGGGTCCTGGTCACCCGTCCAGACTACCCGGGTTCCCTTAGGGGACTAAGGTAGGTTTCCTTAGGGAACCAACGGGAGGCGACATGGGACCGACCATCGAACTGGACTCGCGTACGGCCGGCGCCATCGACGGGCGCCACATCCGGGCCCTCACGTTCCAGGACGTGCGGCTGGAGTACGTGGACTCGGTGCTGCGCCGGCTCGGGATCGACCCGGCCGGGCGGTCCGCCCTGGTGGTCGGCAGCGGGCGCGGGCTGCTCGCCCGGGGGCTGGCCGGGCTCGGCCTCACCGTCGTCGCGCTGGACCCGTCCCCCGAGGCGACCGCGATGGCGCGGGAGGCGGGCACCGCCGAGGCCGTCGAATACGCGACCGCCTCCGCGGAGGACCCCGGATTGCCGGACGCGTCCTTCGACATCGTCTTCTACGCCGACACCTTCGAGATCACCGACGACCTCGACCGGGTCGTCGCGCACGCCGCCCGGCTGCTGCGGCCCGACGGCGTCCTGTTCTACGACACCGTCAACCGGACGCCGGTCTCCCGGCTGATCTACCTGGGGGCCTTCCAGGCGCTGCCGTCGACCCGGATCATGCCGCGCGGCCGCTACACCGCCGCGCGGTTGCGGACCCCGGAGGAGGTCGCGGCCGCCCTCGCCGCTCACGGGCTGCGGAACGAGGACGTCTGCTCCTTCAAGCCCGCGAACGTCCTCGACCTGGTCCGAGCGACCGTCGCGCGCCGGAAGGGGAGGATCGCCGACGAGGCGATCCCGGGAATGACGGGTTTCGTTCTCGAACCGGACGGCAAGCCGATCGTCACCTACCTCGGTCACGCCCGGCCGGACCGGAGGGCGGGGGAGTAGCGGAACGACGGTCGTTCTCAGGGCCTCGGAGTCCCAGCCCGCACAAGGTGGACGGGCCATGAACGACATGTCGTCGTCGGTGACGCCGATGCTCTTGCCGCGCTTGCGCACGGACTCGCGCCCTTGCGGCTCCGCTCGAGTGCTGCGGGTCAGGGCTGGTCGTCCACGAGAGCGATCGCGCGCGCCTCGGGAACTCCCAGCATCAGCAGGCTCGTGATCGTCGCTGCTCGGGCGCCGACGGGCTCGTTCGACAGGTCGCTGTCCGCGATGGCGAACACGACGCCGTAGGCGACCTGGCTCAGAATGCCCGCCGGCAGGTGCTGTGCGAACACGTCGCTGTCCTGGCCCCGTTTCACGAGGTCGGCGAGAAGATCATCGACTGGCCCGAGCAGGCCGTGGATCGCCTCCCCGTACTCGCCGCGGCGCAGCGCCAGCAGCACTCGATACCGGTGCGTCACCGGCCAGACGCGGGCGATGAATTCGACCCATGTCGCGTCCGCTTCCGCGTGGGAGGCGTTGACCTCGGTGAGCACGGCCGTCATCTCGGTGACGGCCCGTTCCGTGAGCGTCCGAACCAGGTCGAGCCGCGAGGGGAAATGGCCATAGACGGTGCGGCGGACGACGCCGGCAGCGGAGGCGATGTCGCCCATACCGGCGTCGGGGTTCTCTCCCAGCACGTCGAGGGCGACGTCGAGGATGCGATCGCGTGTCTCGTTCATCGAGCGCGCACGGGAGGACTCGGTGGGCACGACTGCATTGTTGCACATCGGTGTGTAACGAATCACACTGCACACTGGTGTGCAGCGAAGTAGGCTGCACAGCAGTGTGCAACGGAGAGTTGCGCTGCGCTTCGAAGGTCAGGAGAAGAAGCAATGACCGCACCGACGCCGCCGGCCACGCCCGTCGTCCGCCCGTTCACCGTCTCGATCCCGGATTCGGAGATCGACGACGTGAAGCAGCGACTGGCCAGAACCCGGTGGCCGGCTCCGGAAACGGTGGGCGACTGGTCGCAAGGGGTTCGCGTAGAGAACGCCAGATCTCTGGTCGACTACTGGAGGCGCGGCTACGACTGGCGGCGCTTCGAGTCCGAACTCAACCGCTTCCCCCAATTCCTGACCGAGATCGATGGGCTGGACATCCACTTCATCCACGTCAGGTCCAAGAATCCCAACGCGATGCCGCTGATGCTCACGCACGGATGGCCGGGCTCGATCGTCGAGTTCCTGAAGCTGATCGGCCCGCTGACCGATCCGGTTTCGTTCGGAGGAGACGCCGCAGATTCATTCGACGTCGTCGTCCCGTCGCTTCCCGGGTTCGGGTTCTCCCAGAAGCCCACGGAGACCGGGTGGACTGTATCGCGCATCGCAAGCGCGTGGGTGGAGCTGATGAAGCGTCTCGGCTACACGAGATGGGCCGCGCAAGGCGGCGATTGGGGTGCCGTCGTCACCACCGCCCTCGGATCCATGCAGCCTGAGGGGCTTCTCGGAATTCATCTGAACACCCAGTACGCCTTTCCTGCACAGATACCCGACACGTTGTCGCCCGAACAGCGCTACGCCGTGGAGACCCTCGCCCTCTACACCGGCGATCTCGGTGGGTCGAACCACCTTCAGGGCACGAAGCCGGAGACCGTCGGATTCGCCCTGGCGGACTCTCCCGCTGGTCAGGCGGCCTGGATCTACGAGAAGTTCCAGTCCAAGACCGACAACCACGGGCTCGCCGAGGACGCCCTCGGCATGGACGACATGCTCGACGCGATATCCCTCTACTGGTTCACCAACAGCGCAGCGTCGTCCGCCCGCATCTACTGGGAGAACAAATCGCTCACCTTCGCCGGCCCGAAGCTGACGCTTCCGGTCGCGGTGACCGTCTTCCCGAGGGACATCCCACGCCTGCCACGAAGCTGGATCGAAGACACCTACGGCAATCTGATCCACTACGGCGAGGCCGACAAGGGCGGGCACTTCGCGGCCTTGGAACAGCCCGAGATCCTGGTCGGCGAAATCCGCACCGGCCTGCGCACCCTTCGTTCCTGACGCCAACGCGCGAGCTCAGGAGCGCACGCGTATCACTCGGGCCTCACTGAATCGACTCTTGTTCGCCACCAGGTCTCGGTCACCGTCTACCAGCGCCCAGTTCGCCAACAGCTCCTCTGGCGACCGCTCTTGCCGTAAGCCCGCTTCTTTGCCTCGTTCACTCGATGAGGGCGAGGACAGGGAAGCGGGGGCTTGTGCGGCTGCCCGCGACCTACTTCGCGGCTGGTGTCCGAGCTAGGACACCGGGGCCTTCAGGGCGAGGATCGCGTAGGCCACCTGCAGAGCCGTCTCGGTGGACAGCGGTGTGGGCAACCGGTCGAGGACGACCTCTTCTCCCTCCGCGCGGACGGCTGCGGATTCACCGATCCGGACGAGCGCCGCGGGGCCGGTGGCGTCCACGGCGGGCAGCCGTCCGGCGGGCGGCACCAGGGCCTCGGCGGTCTCGGCGCGCTGCTGGGCGAGGACGGCGCGTTCGCGTTGCCGGTCGGCGTCGGCGCGCGCTGCGTCCCGGTCCCGGGTGAGGGCCGCGACCTCGGCCTCGCGCGCCGCCTGCGCGGCCGCCCGCTCGGTGCGGGCCGTCTCGGCGGCGGCCACGGCCTCGGCGAGCCGGTCGCGGACGCTCGCGGTGTCGCGTTCGGCGGCGTCCGCGCGTGCGGTCGCCTCGCGGGCCCGGTCGGCGTGGTCGGCCGCCTCCTGCGTGAGCGCTTGCACCCGGCTGCGCTCCTCCGCGAGCCGGGCTTGAGCCTGGACGAGGTCGTCGCGCATCTGCTGCAGCCGCCGTTCGGCGTCGGCGAGTCGCTCCCGTGCGGCATCGCGCTCGCTGCGCGCTTCGGCACGGTCGTCGGCGGCCTGCCGGGCCTGCTGCTCGGCCTGTTTGCGGGCGAGTTGATGGGTCTGGGCGAGTTCTTCGGCGAGCCGGGCGCGGGTGTCGGCCTCGGCGGCGGCGGTCCGGGACCGGTCGCGTTCGCGTTCGGCCTCGGCGCGGGCGTCGACCGCGGCCTGGCGAAGCCGTTCGGCGGAGTCGCGCGCGGCGGTCGCCTCGTCGGCTGCGGCCAAGGCTTCGGCGGCCTGCCGCTCCAGCTCGCTGTTGCGGGTGGTGACCGCGTCGACGGTGGCGGCCAGACGGTCCGACTCCTCCTTCTCCAGCTCCGCGAGCCGCTGGAGGTCGGCGACGTGCCGGCCGAGCCGATCGGCGAACGCGGCGCGCTCGGTGGCGGCGCGTTCCCCGAAGGCGCGCAGCGCGGCCAGCGGCTCGGCGGTCGCGGCGGCGGTCGCCGTCTTGCGCGCCGCGTCGGCGAGCGCCTTGCAGTTCTGCCCGCCGGGGCCCTCGCCGGGCTGGTGGTAACGCTGCGGCCGGCCGCCCCGGCGCGGGTTGCGGGGTGGAGGCAGCGGCTGCTGGCACCATTCGCACGGCCGCGGCTCGCTGCTGGGCGCCTGGAGGACGGTCAGAGCGTTCGCGCGCTCGTCCGGCCCACCGTCCGGCCCCGTCTCCTGGCCTGTCGCCTCGGTCTTCCCTGCTTCGTCTTCGCCCACATGCTGAGCATAGAGGCTCTGCGTGAAACGTGAAACTAGTTTTGCGGTTCCGTGTTTGCGAAACCATTGCTACATGACAATCGCCGTTATGATGTACTCGCCGTGGAGAGCCGACCGAGGGGCGACGGAGTGACCGACAGCAGTGGCCGCATGAGCCCGGAGCACCCGACGACGGACACCGCCGCCGGGGAGGACGCAGTCCCCGCGCATCTCGCCGTCCCGGGGGAGCGCGTCGAAGTCGCCACCGCGCCGACCGTGGCGCTACGCGGTCCGGCGCCGGCCCGGACCCCGCACCAACTCGCCGACCTCCTCGCGCGCGCCGGATCCGGGGCCGACCTGCCGGCGGCCACGCTGCGGGAGCTGGCGAACGCGACCGGGACCTGGCTCCAAGGCGAGCGCCGCTCCTCGCCCGCCACCCAGGCCGGCTACATCCGCGAGGTGGCCTGGTGGCTGACGTGGGTCATCACCCGGGGCCTGGACCCGACCGACATCAGCCACCTCGAGGCCGATCTCTATCTGGCCGCCCTGCGCGCCCAGGGCCTGAAGAACGCCACTCGCGCCCGGCGGCTGTCGGCCGTCAGCTCCTGGTACGCCTACCTGCACCGCGCCGGCCTCGCCGCGCGCAATCCGTTCGGCTCCGGGATGGAGCGGCCGCGGGTCAGCCAGTACTCCACGACCCGCGGGATCTCCGCCGACGACATGGAGCGGATGCTGGCGTACGCGCAGGTGCACGAGACACCGCGCACCACCGCGGTGCTGGCCCTGATGTTCTCCACCGGCTGCCGGGTCGGTTCCGTCACCGACACCACCGTGGACAGCCTCGGCCACGACTCCGGGCACCGGACCATCGACCTGCCGGTCAAGGGCGGTGCCACCAAGCGCTTCGTGCTGCCCCCGCTGGCGGCCGACGCCATCGACGCCTACCTCGAACAACGCCGTGAGCGTCCCGACCGGCCGCTCGACCCGGCGGCCCCGCTGTTCGCCACCCGCACCGGCCGCCCCATCGACCAGCCGTACGTGTTCCGGCTGGTACGGCGGGTCGCCGCGGCGGCGGGCGTCCACGGGGCCGACCAGCTCTCGCCCCACAGCGCCCGGCACGGCGTGGCGACCGTCCTGCTCGACGGCCACCCCCTCCACGTGGTGCAGGACTTCCTCGGCCACGCCAACCCCGCCACCACCCGCCGCTACGACGAGGACCGCGAAAGCCTCGACCGCTCTCCCGCGTACGACCTCAGCCGGATCCTCAGCGCCGGGGCCGCCCGGCACCGCCGCCGGTACGAGCCCTCGCCGGACAGCGAGAACCGCTAGATTCACTTTCTCCATCGCGAGCGGAAAAGGGGCGGTTCAAGCCAGGGACGTGCTCACCCGGCGCCGTGACCTGCCGCCAGTTAGGTGGCGGGTGATGTGCGTGCCTGCGCGTCGGGTGGGTGGAGTGCGGTGATGCCCGCGAGGATCAGATCGATCCCGGCGAGGAACTGCTCGCGGTCGTCGTGCTCGCGCAGCTCGTCCGCGACGGCACGGGTGAACGGGTAGTCGTCGGCGTCGAGCTCCTCCCATGCCGTGGACACGGCGTCGAGGAACTCGGCGCGGTCGGCGTCGGGTCCGAGAGCGGCGGCGCCGGCGGTGTTCGCGGCGTTCTGGCCCGCGGCGCCCAGGATGTAGTGCATCAGCGCCGACGTCGCCGTGAACCGGTCGCCCCTCGGCACGCCCAGCGCGCGGACCCGCCGGCCGAGGCTTTCGAAGATCCGCGGTGTGACCGTCCCGGCGGGGTTGCGGGACAGTTGCGCGGCGAGCTGAGCGCCGAGCCAGGGGTGCTCTTCGGTCGCTTCGAACAGGCCGAGCGCGACGGCGCGGATCTCGTCCCGTGGCGAGTCCGGAAGGGCGGCGGGCTCGACGGCCAGAGCGGCGGCGACGACGGCGTCCGTGGCGGCGTCGAGGAGCTCGCCCTTGTTCGCCACATGCCAGTAGATCGCTCCGGGACCGGTGGCGAGGCGGTCGGTGAGCGCCCGGAACGTCAGCCCGCCCTCGCCGGCCGCGTCGAGCAGCTCGACGGCCGCCTCGACGATGCGCTCCCGGGAGAGCGCTTCCGTGCGCCGGTGCGACCGGCGTGCCCGCGTTGCCATACCGCCATCCTGCCACGTCTGGAACATCGTTCCAAAGCGCGGCGTTGGAGTGATGGAACGGCGTACCAGAGGTCGGCCGGGCCGACCTCCCCATCGAAGGGAGCCACCATGACCGCTCACGTCACGATCATCGGCGCCGGGCTCGGCGGCCTCACGCTCGCGCGCGCCCTGCACGTCCACGGAATCCCGTCCACGGTCTACGAGGCGGAGCCGTCGCCGACGGCGCGCGCGCAGGGCGGGATGCTCGACATCCACGACCACAACGGCCAACCGGCCCTCCAGGCGGCGGGCCTCATCGAGGAGTTCCGCGGTCTCGTCCTGGAGGGCCGCGAGGCGACACGGGCCCTCGCCTCGGACGGGACCGTCCTGCTCGACGAACCCGACGACGGCACGGGCGGGCGCCCCGAGGTGCAGCGCGGCGAGCTGCGGCGGATGCTGCTCGACTCACTCCCCGCCGGCACCGTCCAATGGGGCCGCAAGGTCACCGGCGTCCGGGCCCTGGGCGGCGGCCGCCATGAAGTGGCCTTCGCCGACGGCGGCACCGTCGTCACGAACGTGCTGGTCGGCGCGGACGGCGCCTGGTCACGGGTCCGGCCGCTGCTCTCCGGCGCCGTCCCCGAGTACACCGGCATGTCGTTCGTCGAGACGTACCTGTTCGACGCCGACAACCGGCACCCCGCCTGCGCGAAGGCGGTCGGCGGCGGGACGATGTTCGCGCTCCGACCGGGAAAGGGCATCCAGGCCCACCGGGAGAGCGGCGGGACCCTCCACACCTATGTGGCGCTCCGCAGGCCCCGCGACTGGTTCGCCGGCATCGACTTCACCGATCCCGCCGCGGCCGCCGCGCGCGTCGCGCGGGAGTTCGACGGCTGGGCGCCCGCCCTCACCGCGTTGATCACCGACGGTGACACCGCGCCGGTCCTGCGCCCCCTCCATGCTCTGCCCGACGGTCACCGCTGGGACCGCGTGCCGGGCGTGACGCTGCTCGGCGACGCCGCCCACCTCATGATCCCGTCCGGCGAGGGCGCCAACCTCGCCATGTACGACGGCGCCGACCTCGGCAAGGCGATCGCCGCCCACCCCGGCGACGTCGAGGCCGCGTTGACCGAGTACGAGCGGGCGCTGTTCCCCCGCAGCGCCGCTGAGGCCGCCGACGCCGCCCACCTGCACGAGCTCATGTTCGGCGACGGCGCACCGCACAGTCTGATCGGCATGCTCGCCGGGACCGAAGGACGGACCGTCGCGTGAGCCGGCAGGGCGCCGCCCCCGATGCGTGGGCGGCGCCCGTGTGGGGACGGCCGGGGCCGTCCCTTACGGTCAGGCGGCGGCCTCTGCGGTTTCGGCGGTGGCGGTCAGGACCGCGCGGCCGAGGATGTGGCCGGCCATCGTGAAGCCGAGGAGCGCCGGAGTCGCGTCCGCCGGGACGCCGATGGAGGCGACGTCGAGGGCGTGCACCACGACGAAGTAGCGGTGCGGTCCGTGACCGGCCGGCGGGGCAGCGCCGATGTAGCGCGCGACCCGGGCGTCGTTGGGCAGTTGGAACGCGCCCTCGGGCAGGCCCGAGCCGGTGTCGTCGCCGGCGCCTTCGGGCAGTTCGGTGACGGCGGCGGGGATGTCGGCGACCGCCCAGTGCCAGAACCCGGACCCGGTCGGGGCGTCGGGGTCGTAGATGGTGACGGCATAGCTCTTCGTGCCTTCGGGCGCGCCGCTCCACGACAGCTGCGGGGAGACGTCCCGGCCGCCGGGGACGCCGGAGGCGAGCTGCTCGGGCGGCCAGGCGTCGCCGTCGCCGACGGTGGTGCTGGTCACGGAGAAGGAGGCCGCCTCGGGGAGGCGGGCGAAGGGGTCGTTCTCGCTCATCGCGATTTCCTTTCGGGTTGTGCTGTGGGTGGCGTGGCCTGAGCCGATGGAGGCCCGCGGCGCCGTGCAGAGGGCGGGGCCGTCCGCTCTCACCTCGCCATGAATCGACCATAGCATTGAAAATCGATTATTTGCATCTTCATCTATGCTGGCGCCATGCCTCAGACAGCGCACCCCCCGTCCCCGGAGGCCGGGCCGGGGAAGCGGATGCTCTCCGAGCAGGTCCACGCACGCCTCCGGGACGCGATCATGCGGGGAGAGCACGTCCCCGGCGACGCCCTCAAGCCGCACGACCTCGCCAAGCAGCAGGGGGTGAGCCTGGCCGTGGTGCGCGAGGCGCTCGTGCGGCTGGTCGGCGAGGGCCTCGCGGACCGGCTGCCGAACCGCGGCTTCGCCGTCCCGGCCTTCTCCGACCGCCGCTGGCAGGAGATCGCCGAGGCCCGCCGGGCCGTCGAACCGGTCATGCTGCGCATGTCCATCGAGCGCGGCGACATCGACTGGGAGGCCCGGGTGCGCGCCGCCTTCCACCGTCTGGCCCGCACTCCGCCGTACGCGCCGGACGAGGGTGAGTACTACACCGCCGCCTGGGCCGAAGCCCACCGGGTGTTCCACCGCACCCTGCTGGAGGGGTGCGGCAACCCCGTCCTGCTGGAGACGTTCGACCGGCTGTGGACCGCCAGCGAGCTGGCCCGCCGCTGGTCCGCGCACCGCGGGCCCGAGCGGGACGCCGTCGGCGAGCACCGCCGGCTGGAGGAGACGGCGCTGGCCCGCGACGCCGACGCCGCGGCCGAGACCCTCACCCTCCACCTGTCCATGACCGCGGCCGTCCTCGCCGGCGACGAGCCCGCGAACCAGGTCTGACGGACTTCACCGACCGCGCCCCGCGACGTCAGGGCGGCGTTGCCACTTGCAATCTCGCGGGCTCTTCGCCCTCGCGGATGGAGCCGGGGATCGTCACCGTGCCGCGAAACGTCAGCGACAGCAACGGATCCGTCATGAGGGTGGTGACGAGCATCATGACGATCATCAGTGCGTACAATTCGCCGCCGAAAAGGTGCATCTGCAGGCCGATTCCTACGACGATCGGCCCTGTCAGTCCCCGCGTGTTCATCAGGGCCGCGATGGCCATCGAGGGCCGCGCGGACATGCCCTGGGTCCGCAGTCCCAGGTAGGTCCCGCCAAGCTTGCTCACCACCGCGACGAAAAGAATGGCGCCGAACTGCCAGAGGCTGGAGATCTTCAGGGACGTCAGGTTGATCTGCAGCCCGGCGACCACGAAGTAAACCGGCAGTAGCACCGAGGTGAGTCGGGTGAGGCCGTCGCTAACGTCGGCATGCAATGCACCGCCGCCGGTGCGCGGTATGGCCATGCCGAACAGAAAGGAACCGAGAATGAAGTGCATGCCCATTGCCTCGGTGGCCGCACCGGACAGCAGCGCACCCGCCAGAACCACGGGGAAGGTCCACGCCGCAGGGGCTTTCTGGCTCCGCTCCGCGCGGATGAGCCTGTGCAACACGGGCCGGACGACGAGGAGCACACCGGCCCCGTAGAGGACGAACAAGGCTGTACGCCACAACGTTGCTCCGCCACCGACCATGGCCTGGACGCCGGCGAGTTCCGCCCAGGCCACCACATCGACCAGGGCGGCGATCGCCAGCGCCAGTCCGCCCAACTCGGTGGCGAACAACCCCCGGCCGTCGATGATCCTCGCGAGCACCGGGAAGGCGGTCACCGAGATCGCCAGACCGATGAACAGCACGAACGCGGTCGGCGACGCGCCTCGCGCCGAATACTCGCGCAGCAGGTAGAACCCCAGACCGATGCCCAGTGCGAGAGGGACGAGGTTGGCTCCGAGAAGTCCGCCGATGGCCAGCCGTCCTCTGCCTCGCAGCGCACCGGCGTCTGCCTCGAGCCCGACGCCGAACATGAACAGAGCCAGACCGAGATTCGCGACGCCCGTAAGCGAGGACCGCACATCGGCGGGGAACAGGGCGTCCGAGATCGCGCCGTCCATCAGCGTGGGCCCGAGCAGAATACCGGCGATTATCTCGCCCACTACGGCTGGCTGTCCCACACGCCCGGCCAGCGCGCCGAGCCCGCGCGCCACCAGCAGAATCAACGTTACGTCCAGGAGAAACAGCTGCACTTGATGACTGGTCAAAGAGGGCTCCCCTTAATGGTCAAGCCACTTGAGTCGAGTCGCTCCACCCTGGGTCTCTTTCGGAGATAGGCGCAAAAGGCACGATCCGTGACAGTACGCGACTACCCGCCAGTCGCCCATAAGAGGCGGCCAAGTTCTTGCATAGTGAGATGCCTTGAGATCGAGACAATTGAGGCGGTCACCAAAGGAGGCCAAGCCAAGTCCAACAACACATCAACATAGCCATAGCCGCCCTTGACGCACTGAGCCTTTTCGGTGTGCTGCGGCCCCCGGTATTGCGGGGTGCGGATGGCTTTGGTGAGGCGGCCGGCGCGGTGGGTGCAGCAGCCCGGCTTTCGTAGGACTCTCCATGACTTGAGCTGGGCGTTCTGTCGTTCACCGGGTCCGCGTAGTTCGGCGTATGCGCGGTCGGGGTCCTTTTGCGGCTCGGACTTGTCACGCCCCTTGTACGGTGTGCGCGCCCGCGGCCTTGTCGGCAACGAATAGAAGCGGGTGCACAAGGCACTGGCCGTGTCGCCGGCCTCGTGCCTGGCAAACCCGGAGGGCAGCGTGTTCTGCGGGCCGGGGCTGATGCGGAGGTTCGCGGCGCCGGAAAACCGTTTGAACGGTTCGTCCGCCCTCCCGTAGGTTGCCTGCGGCCCATCGCCGTGAGGACAGAGGACGGACCCGCGTGACCCCGCCTGCTCTTTAGACCTGACACCTTCTTCCGCTCACCTGTAGCCGACGGACCCCGTCGGCTCTGCCGGGCTGCCCTCGCGCGCCCGGCCGTACAGCGTTCGAGGCCGCGCGCAATCGGCCTCGTGTCAGGTCCAGAGAGATCATGTCTTCACAACCTCATACCGTGCTGCCCTGGGTCGTTCGCCGGACCCGGCTGCCTCTGCTGTCGCTGCGGTGCGCGGACTGCCGGTCGGAGTCGGCCACCACCGGCGAGGGCAGGTTCCGCGTCAACGCCAACGGCAAGCTGCTGGACGTGTGGCTGCTGGTCCGCTGCACGTCCTGCGACCGGACGAGCAAGCTCACCGTCCACGAGCGGGCGCCGGTCAGGTCCTTCGATCCGGCCGAACTCCACGGCTACCGCGTCAACGATCCGGACCTGGTGGCGTCCACGCTGCTGGATCCGCTGCTCGCCCGGCGCAACCGCTTCGCCCTGGACTGGACGGGCGCCTGGCGGCTGGACGCCCCGTCGGCACGGCTCGACGAGGCATGGCCGGTCCGGGTACAGGTCGTGTTCGAGGATCCGGTGCCGGTGCGTCCGGACCGGCTCATCGCGCAGGGCCTCGGCGTCAGCAGGAGCGAGGTGCTGCGCCGGATCAAGTGCGAGATCCCGCTGCGCCGTCCGACGACCACCGGGTTCACCTTCACCGTGATGCCCGGGGACTAGCGGGGAGGTGGTCGCGGCGAGCCCCTCGGCCCGCCGCGGCCGCACCTTCTCGCGGCGTGTGACGTCAGCAAGATGCCAGGTGACGTCACGTTGGCTTGACACGACGTCACTTTGGCGTCATGGTGGTGGCATGGACTTGATGCCGTATGTCGAGAACCTCCGCCGCGAACTCGCCGTCGCCGCCGAGGCGGGGGGTCCGGATGCGCGGGCGCTGGCCGAGCGGCTCACCGGGGCGCTCGACTCGGCGGCCAGGCTCGCGCTGCTAGAGGCGCTGTCGGCCGCGGCCGACGAGATCACCCGGGATCTCGCACCGGGCTCGGTCGACGTGCGGCTGCGGGGCGGCGAACCGGCGTTCGTGGTGACGCCGCCGCCCGCGCCGTCCCCAGACGCTGCCGTCGCCGCGCCGGTGCCCGAGGCCGTGCCGCCGTCGGGGGAGGAGGGCGGCACCGCGCGGATGACCTTGCGGCTGCCCGAGCACCTCAAGCTGCGCGTGGAGGAGGCGGCGGGCCGGCAGGGGATCTCGGTCAACGCCTGGCTGGTCCGTGCCGTCTCCGCCGCGTTCGAGCCCGGCGCGGGCGGCCGTCCCGCCGAGCAGGCCCAGCGGCCCCAGAGCGGGCGCGGCTACACCGGCTGGGTGCGCTAGCGGCATCCGCTCGGCTTCATTTCTTTCATTCATCGCCCGGCCCCGCGCCGGGATGTTGGACCGGACCCATGAGGAGGGCTCCGCCATGCCTGTTTTCGACACCCCCGAGCCGATCACCGCCGACATCGACGTCTACGGCGGCCAGGTCCGGATCAACGCGAGCGACCGCACCGACACCGTGGTGGAGGTGCGTCCGAGCGACCCGTCCGCGGAGGCGAGCGTGCAGGCCGCCGAGCGGACGGTCGTGGAGTGCTCCGGCGGACGGCTGCTGGTCAAGGGACCCAAGCCCAAGGGCCTGAAGTACGTGCTCCCCTGGCGCGGCTCCATCGAGGTGACCATCGACCTGCCCGCCGGGTCCCGCCTGGAGGCCAAGGTCGCGGCGGAGGTCGTCGCCACCGGCGCGCTCGGCGAGGCCGTCGTGCACAGCTCGATCGGGGACGTGCGGCTGGAGGAGACCGGTCCGCTGGACGCCAAGACCTCCACCGGCGACATCACCGTGGACCGGGTGACCGGCCAGGCCGAGGCGGCCACCTCCACCGGGTCGATCCGGATCGGCGCCATCGACGGCACCGGCACCGTGAAGGCCTCCACCGGATCCATCACGCTGGGCGAGGTGACCGGGGACCTGCAGCTGAAGACCGGCACCGGTGACGTCACCGTGGGCCGCACGCTGGCCGGTCTCACCGTCAAGACCGCGCACGGCCGGATCCGGATCGGCGAGGCGGTGAGCGGCACCGTCCGCCTGGAGACCGGCCACGGCAAGGTCGGCGTCGGCATCGCCGAGGGCACGGCCGCCTGGCTGGACCTGCACTCCAAGAACGGCGTCGTGCGCAGCACCCTGACCGCCGCGGACGGGCCCGAGCCGTCCGACGCGGTCGTGGAAGTGCACGCGCACACCAACTGGGGCGACATCGACGTCCACCGGTCCTGACCCCCGAAGACCAGCAAGGGAGCCCCTCATGAGCGACGCGATCACCGCCGAAGGGCTGGTGAAGAGATACGGCGAGGTGACGGCCCTGGACGGGCTGAGCTTCTCCGTCCCGCAGGGCACGGTGCTCGCCCTGCTCGGCCCGAACGGCGCCGGCAAGACCACCGCCGTGCGGGTCCTGACCACGCTGCTGCGGCCCGACGCCGGACGCGCCACCGTCGCCGGACACGACGTCGTCGAGGACGCCCGGCGGCTGCGCGCCCACATCGGGCTGTCCGGCCAGTACGCCGCCGTCGACGAGCACCTCACCGGCGCCGAGAACCTGGAGATGGTCGGGCGCCTCTACCACCTGGGCGCCAAGCGCAGCAGGGCCCGCGCCCGCGAACTGCTCGAACGCTTCGACCTCTCCGACGCCGCGGACCGTCCGGTGAAGGGCTACTCCGGCGGCATGCGCCGACGCATCGACCTCGCCGCCGCGCTGGTCGCCGACCCGCCGGTGCTGTTCCTGGACGAGCCCAGCACCGGCCTGGACCCACGCGCCCGAGCCGCCCTTTGGGACACGATCTCCGAACTCGTCGGCGCCGGCAGCACGCTGCTGCTGACCACCCAGTACATGGAGGAGGCCGACCGCCTCGCCGACCAGGTCATGGTGGTCGACCACGGCCGCGCCATCGCCCGCGGCACCGCCGACGAGCTCAAGGACCAGGTCGGCGGCAGCCGCATCGAGCTGACGGTGGCCGACGCCGGCGAACTGGAGACCGCCCGGCAGGCGCTCGCCTGGGTCGCCGTCGGCGCCATGCGGACCGCGCCGGAGTCGCTCCGGATCACCGTCCCGGTGACCGACGGCCCCGAGGCGCTCCGCAGCGTCCTCGGCCGCCTCGCCGAGGACGGCGTCCGGATCCGGGACGCCGGGCTGCGGCGCCCGACCCTCGACGACGTCTACCTCACCCTGACCGGGCACCAGGCGCCCGGCGCCGGCGAGCAGCCCCGGGAGGCCGTCCGATGAACGCCGTCATCATGCCCGTCGCCGACGGGTGGACCATCGCCAAGCGCAACGCCCTGAAGATCCGGCGGTCGCCGGACATGCTCGGCGGCGTGATCATGCTGCCGGTCGTGCTGGTGCTGCTGTTCGCCTACGTCTTCGGCAGCGCCATCCACGTGCCGGGGATGTCGTACCGGGAGTTCCTGCTGCCCGGCATCTTCGTCCAGGCGGTGATCATGAGCGCGCAGATCACCGGGTACACGCTGACCCTGGACCTGCAGAAGGGCATCTTCGACCGGTTCCGCTCGCTGCCGATGGCCCCGTCCGCGGTGCTGATCGGGCAGACCGTCAGCGACCTGCTGATGAACCTCGCCGGCCTGGCCGTCATGGCGGTGATGGGGCTGATCGTCGGCTGGCGGGTGCACACCTCGCCCTCCGAGGCGGTGCTGGGGTTCGGGCTGCTGATGCTGTTCGCCTACGCGTTCTCGTGGGTCACCGCGACCGTCGCGCTGGCCCTGCGCACACCGGAGAGCTTCAACAACGTCGCCACCATGGTCTCGTTCCCGCTGGTGTTCGTCTCCAACGCCTTCCTGGACAGCTCGAAGCTTCCCGCGCCGCTGCGCGTCGTCGCCGAATGGAACCCCGTCTCCACCTTCACCCAGGCGGCACGCGAGCTCTTCGGCAACACCAGCGCGGTGCTGAGGACCTCGGACGTCTGGCCGATCCGGCACGCCGTCCTGGCGTCGCTGCTCTGGATCGCCGTCCTCCTGGTCGTGTTCGTCCCCCTGGCCACCCGCCTCTACAAGAAGGCGGTAAGCACCTGACCACTGCCGCACCGGCGCGGGAGGCCAGGGAATCGAGCGTCCGGCCTCCCGCTACCTGTGTGCGGGGCGGGAACAGCATGCGGGGTCGGGTGGTTATACGTGATGGTCGGTGTGCCTGGTGTCCCCGGGCCTCATCTATCGCCTTCGCGGAATACCGTCCGGCTGGAGCCGCGTCGCGCCATTCGCCGAGAGGCGACCCGCACACCGGCCCGCACGCATCACCACTCGGCCCCGGCAGCATTCACGTGCTGCCGGGGCTTTGTGGTGTGTTCCTATGTGGACGGCGCGGATGCGGCTGGTGCAGGCGAGGGTGGCGCGGTAGGCCAGGTACTGCCGGGCGTAGACAGCGAGGCCCTTATCGCAGCCAGCGCCGGACATTGCCCGAGCGACTAATGAGCTAGTGTGCTAGCATCCTCGCGTGGGCGACGAGGACGTCAAGCAGTTCAACGTGTACCTGCCGATCGGGCTGATCAAGCAGGTGAAGCACCGTGCCATCGAGGCGGAGCTGTCGCTGTCGGCGCTGGTCGCGGAGGCGCTGCGCGCCTACCTCGACGACGGCGGCCCGCAGGAGCGGTCCAGCGAGAAGGGGAAGTGAGATGACCACCGAGGGCTTCGAGGCCGTCTACCTGGAGACGCACAACTGGGGGAAGGCGGCCGGGTTCTTCCGGTCGCTGGGGTTCGAGCTGGAGTTCGAGACCGATCACAACTCCGGGCGGCTCCGCAAGGGCGACGGCCCCTACGTCTTCATCGCCGAGGTGCCCGAGGACCGGGAGCCGCAGGCGCGGATGGTGCTGAAGGTGCCGGACGCGGAGGAGTTCCGTCCCGGCGCGGGCGTCGAGGTGGTGACGCCGTTCGAGGACACCCACTACGGGAGCCGCGAGATGACCGTCCGGGACCCCGACGGGCGGCTGTGGATCCTGCAGGCCCCGGGGAAGTAACCCGCTGCCCGACGCGATGGACAGATTTGTGAACCACGTGGTTCACTTCAAGGACAGCTAGTCCGTCCATCCGGAGGCAGGCATGCGGACGTCCGTACAGCGGGAGAAGGTCCGGTTCGACAGCGGTGGCGCGCAGTGCGCGGCCTGGCACTATCCGAGTTCGAACGGCGCGTGCGTGGTCATGGCCGGCGGGTTCGGGGTCACCAAGGAGCCGGGCACCGACCGGTTCGCGGAGCGGTTCGCCCGGGCCGGGTTCGGTGTGCTGGCCTTCGACTACCGGCATCTGGGGGAGAGCGGCGGGCTGCCGCGCCAGGTCGCGCGGGTGGGCGAGCACCTGGCGGACTGGCGGGCCGCGATCGGCCGCGCGCGGTCGCTGCCGGACGTCGACCCGGCCGCGGTCGCGGCGTGGGGGTTCTCGCTGTCGGGCGGGCATCTGCTGCGCGTCGCGGCGGGCGACCCCGCGCTCGCCGCGGTGGTCGCGCAGACCCCCGCGGTCGGCGGCTGGGCGGCCTCGCGCAGCGCCACGTCCCACCAGACTCCAGGGGCGCTGCTGCGCCTGGCCGCCACCGGCATCGCCGACGCCGCCGGTGCGGTCGCGGGCCGGGCGCCCCGGACGGTGCCGCTCGCGGCGCCGCCGGGGCAGGTGGGGGTGCTGTCCACCCCCGACGCCCTGGAGGGCGCGCGGGCGCTGGACCCGGACGGCCGGTACGGCGCCTGGCGGCAGGAGATCGCCGCGCGTTCGGCGCTGCGGTTCGCGCTCTACCAGCCCGGACGCGCGGCGCGGCGCGTCCGGTGCCCGGTGCTGGTGGTGGTCTGCGAGCAGGACATGGCGGCCTACCCGCCCGCCGCGATCCGCGCGGCGGGCCGCATGCCCCGTGCGGAACTCCTCCGCGTTCCCGGCCGGCACTACGCCCCGTTCCTGGAGCAGCACGAGCAGGTCGTCGCGGCCGAACTGGACTTCCTGGACCGTCACCTGACCCGCGGCGCGGCCGCCGCGGGGTGACGCCGGCGTAGCGCCGCCTCCAAATCGCCGCCGATTGATATTCTCAACGTTGAGATAGGGAGGCGGCGATGGCGGACGCGGTGGACGACATCCTCGCGCAGTGGCGGCGGGAGCGGCCCGACCTGGACGTGTGGCCGATGGGGATCATCGGCCGGATCTCCCGGCTGCAGATGCTGCTGCACCGGGAGCTGCGCGGGTTCTTCGCCGAGCGGGGCCTGGAGAGCTGGGAGTTCGACGTGCTGGCGACGCTGCGGCGGTCGGGCGCGCCCTACGAGCTGACCGCGGGCGCGCTGCTGAAGGCGGCGATGGTCACCTCGGGCGCCATCACCAACCGCATCGACCGGATGGAGGCCAAGGGGCTGGTGGAGCGGGTCCGCGACGCCGGGGACCGGCGGTCGGTGCTGATTCGGCTCACCCCGCGCGGCCTGGCGGTCGTGGACGAGGCGGTCGGCGCGCACGTGGAGAACGAGGCGCGGCTGCTGGCCGCGCTCGGCCCCTCCGAGCGGGAGGACCTGGCGGGCAGGCTGCGGGTGCTGCTGGAGTCGCTGGGCGACGCCTCCCGGGCCTGAGCCCCGGTCCGCGCACGTGTCACCGCGCGGTGAACGGGCGGGTCGCGCGGGCGGCGCGGTCGGCGATGGCGGTGAGGTGGTCGGCCAGCTCGGGCGGGTCGAGCAGGGTGTAGTCGACGTCCAGGACAGCGACGCGGTGCGCCAGGTACCGCAGGGAGTCCGAGCGGGTGTGCAGGCGGCAGGTGCGGTCGTCGACCGGTTCCAGGACGCCGTGCCAGGCGGTGACGTGCCGGGCGGCCTCGGCGAACGGGACGTGCAGCAGCAGCCGGGCGCGGATGGCGCCGGAACCGCCGGCGAGGTTGTCCATGGCCCAGGAGGTGGGGTCCGCGCCGCCGGGCGGGGTGCGGCCCGGGGCGCGGACGCCGGTGCGGTGCGGGTCGGTGATGCGGTCGGCGCGGTAGGTGCGCCAGTCCGCGCGGTCCTCGTCGTGGGCGACCAGGTACCAGCGGCGTCCGGCGGTGACGAGCCGGTGGGGCTGGGCGTGCCGGCGGCTTTCGGTGCCGTCGGCGGCGGTGTAGGCGAAGCGGACGTTCTCGCCGGCGACGCAGGCGGCGGCGAGCAGGGCCAGGACGGCGGGGTCGGCGGCGGGCGGCGCGTCGGCGTGCGGCGGCAGGGTTACGGCGGCGCGCGCGAGCGCGGTCACGCGGTGCCGCAGCCGTTTCGGCAGGACCTGCTCGAGTTTGGCCAGGGCGCGCTGGGAGGCGTCCTCGATGCCGGTGACGGCGCCTGCGGTGCGCAGGCCGATCGCGATGGCGGTCGCCTCGTCGTCGTCCAGCAGCAGCGGCGGCATCGCGGTGCCGGCGGTGAGCCGGTAGCCGCCGGTGCTGCCGTGCACGGCGCGGACGGGGTACCCGAGGGTGCGCAGCCGGTCGATGTCGCGGCGGACGGTGCGGCCGGTGACGCCGAGGCGGTCGGCGAGCTCGGCGCCGGTCCAGTCGCGGGGCGTCTGCAGCAGGGACAGCAGCCGCAGCAGCCGTGCGGAGGGATCGCGCATGGGGCCCATCCTGCCGATTCATTAGGACGTTCGCTGACCTAATACGGTCCTAATGTCGTCGTCGTCGGGGCCGGAAGACGTCCGGTCCCTTGGCGGACGGAGGAACGGCATGCTGCGCGGACTGGCGACGATCAGCTTCTTCGCGGACGACGTGGAGGCGGCCGGCGACTGGTACGCCGGGCTGCTCGGGGCGCGTCCCTACTTTCGCGTCCCGGGTCCGGACGGCCGGGCGGTCTACCTGGAGTTCCGGGTCGGCGACCACCAGCACGAACTGGGGCTGATCGACGCACGCTTCCGTCCGGGCGCGGCGGGCGCGGCGGGTGCGGCGGCGGGGGAGCCGGGCGGGGCGGTGGCGTACTGGCACGTCGACGACCTGGAGGGCGCGGTGGCGCGGCTGGTGTCGATGGGCGCCCGAGTCCACGAGGAGATCACCGAGCGCGGGGAGGGCACGGGGTTCGCGACGGCGTCGGTCGTCGACCCGTTCGGCAACGTGCTCGGGGTGATGACCAACCCCCACTATCTGCGGATGCTGACGGCGGCGACCGCCGAGGTCGGCAGCCCGTCCGCCGCACGCGAGCCTCGCCGAGACCTATCGCACGTCACCTGAACCCAGCACAATCGCCCCTATGACGATCACCACGGGCGCGCCGCCGCCCGCGCGCCGTTCACCCGCCGCGCTCGCACGGGGGTTCCTGACCGGCGGCGTGGTCGGTACGTCGCTCGCCGCGCTCGTCGTGGGCGCGATCGTCGAGAACGAGCCGCTGTTCGTCACGGGTGCGGTTCTGCCCGTGGGCTACGGACTGCTGTTCTTCCTCGCCGGTATGCCGAGGCGTGCCCGCGAGGCGGCGGTCGTGCCCCGCACGGCGCTCGCGATGATCGAGGATCTGGAGGCCATCGGGGGCGAGTCGAGCGACGTACCGGTCCGGTTCGAGCTCACCGTCGCACCGGACGACGGGCCGGCGTACCGGGTGAAGATCACGCAGGGCATCAACCTCGTGGACCTGTCCGATTACCGGCCGCACGGCGTCGTGGTGGTCCAGTACCCGCCGGACAGGCCGTGGCGGGTGCGCATCGTCAAGCGGCCGACACCGGAGTGGGAGGAGCGGGCGGCCTCGGCCCTCTTCGATTCGGCGCCCAGGACGGCCAGGGTGGCCGCGCCCCCGAAGGGCCGCGCTTCCGGCTTCGCCGCGTCCTTCGGCCTGCTGCTCGGCGCGGCCGTCGTGGTCCTGTCGTTCCGCGCGGACCTGTCCGACCGGGACGACACCGGGGAGCCGCTTTCGGCCGTGCGGCCGTCCGTCTCCTCCACGTCGTCGACCACGGTGATCTCGTCGGCGTCCGGAACGGTCACCCTGGGCCCGGGCCGGTCGTTTCTCGACAAGGGCGAACTGGACCGGGCCGTCGGCCTGCTCACCAGGGGCAGGGACACGCGCCAGGCGCTCACCGTCGTGGTGCAGGAGCGCCTGCTGTCGGTCGTGTTCTCGCCGACCGGCCCGCAGCCCCCGGGCCTCGACCCCCGTGCGCTGCCCTACGACCGTTTCCCCGCCCTGGTGAAGGAGGCCACGACCGCCCTCGGCGTCGGCTCCCCGCGCACCTGGCAGATCACCGCCGACCGCCTCACCGGCGGCGTCGCCCTCCGGGTCTCCGTGACCGGCTCCGAAGGCACCGCCTATCTGGATGCGGACGGACAAGGCAAGGTCGTACGGCGCGTGTCGGCAGGAGGCTGACCCATGGACTGGCATGTGTATCCGGCCTTGTGGTGCGGGGTGTTCGGCACGTGGGCGCTGGTCGGATACGGGCGGTCGCTCGCCGGGGCGACCCGGGCGCAGCGGACGGTCTGGACGAAGGGACGGATCGAGCGGGTCGGGGAACCGCGGCACGGAAGCTCCCCGGAGGACGGGATAGCCGTGGTCGTCTCGTTCCAGGACCCGGCCACCGGAGAGGAGTTCACCGTCACCAACGACGGTGAGCGGGGCGAGAGGATCAGCGTGGCCTGGACGGGCCGGGAGATCGGCGTCCACTACCCGCGCGGCAGGCCCCACGCCTTCCGGTTCACCGGCCGCCTCTCCGAAGGCGGGCGCGGCCTCGGCCGGCCCACCTTCGCGCTGTTCCTGGTCTACGCCGGTCTGGTCGCCGCCGCCGCGATCGACTGGGGCTGGCCGTGGGCGCTGCTCGGCTTCTGCGGGCCGTGGGCCCTCTCCGGCGTTTACCACCTGCCCGGGAACATCCGCGACAGGAAGCGCCGTCTCGGCGACCTCGCGGCCATGGCCGCCGTGCCCGGACGTGTCGTCGCCGTGCTCAGGAGCGTCACCCACGACGCCACCGACGGCAACACCTGGACCAGCCTGATGCCGGTCGTCGCCTTCACCACCCTCGACGGCAGGGAGGTCACGGCCTACTGCGAGTCGGGGCTCCCGGACCCCGCCGGGTCGCGCGGCCTGGACGTCACGGTCCACTACGCCCCCGCCGACCCTGCCGTCTTCGTCCTGGACGTCGAGGCCGAACGCCGGTCCTGGAAGCGGGACATGGCCGTCAACGTCGTGGGCGTGCTGGTCGTGGCGGCGGCGGCCGTGGTGGGGGCGGTCGCGCTGTGACCCGGGAGTCGGGCAGGCGCGCCGAGGGGCCGGCCCGGCACCGCCGGCCTCGGCCGGCGCGTCGGGCGGGCCGGCCGGGAACACCCCGGGATGCCGCGCGTTTTCCCCCGGTCAGTCGTGTCCGAGGTAGGCGCGCAGGTGGCGGGCGGTGAGGGTGTCGGCGGAGGCGACCAGGTCGGCGGGGGTGCCGGTGAACACGACGCGGCCGCCGTCGGCTCCGGCGCCGGGGCCGAGGTCGATGATGTGGTCGGCGTGGGCCATGACGGCCTGGTGGTGCTCGATGACGATGACCGACCCGCCGGCGTCGACGAGGCGGTCCAGCAGGCCGAGCAGCTGGTCGACGTCGGCCAAGTGCAGGCCGGTGGTGGGTTCGTCCAGGACGTAGACGGAGGCGTCGCCGGCCATGTGGACGGCGAGCTTGAGGCGCTGGCGCTCCCCGCCGGACAGGGTGGTGAGGGGCTGGCCGAGGGTCAGGTAGCCCAGGCCGACGCCGGCGAGCCGGTCCAGGACGGCGTGGGCCGGGCCGGTGGGGAAGAACTCGCGGGCCTGCTCGACGGGCATCGCCAGGACCTGGCTGATGTCCTTGCCGCGCAGGGTGTGGGTGAGGACCTCGGCGGTGTAGCGGCGTCCCTCGCACTTCTCGCAGACGGCGGCGACGCCCGCCATCATCGCCAGGTCGGTGTAGATGAGGCCGATGCCCTTGCAGGCGGGGCAGGCGCCTTCGGAGTTGGCGCTGAACAGGGCGGCCTTGACGCCGTTGGCCTTGGCGAACGCGGCGCGGACGTGGTCGAGCAGGCCGGTGTAGGTTGCGGGGTTGCTGCGGCGGGAGCCGCGGATGGCGGACTGGTCGACCACGACGACGCCGTCGCGTCCGGGCAGCGCGCCGTGCACGAGGGAGCTCTTGCCGGATCCGGCGACGCCGGTGACGACGGTGAGCACGCCGAGCGGGACGTCGACGTCGACGTCCTTGAGGTTGTGCAGGTTCGCGCCGCGGATCGGCAGGTGACCGGTCGGGGTGCGGGGCCGCTCGCGCAGCCGGGCGCGGTGGTCCAGGTGGCGTCCGGTGAGGGTGCCGGAGGCGCGCAGCCCGGCGACGTCGCCGGCGAAGCAGACGTGCCCGCCGGCGGTCCCGGCGCCGGGGCCGAGGTCGACGACGTGGTCGGCGATCGCGATCGTCTCGGGCTTGTGCTCGACGACCAGGACGGTGTTGCCCTTGTCGCGCAGCCGCAGCAGCAGGTCGTTCATCCGCTGGATGTCGTGGGGGTGCAGGCCGGCGGTGGGTTCGTCGAAGACGTAGGTGACGTCGGTGAGGGGTGAGCCGAGGTGGCGGACCATCTTCACCCGCTGCGCCTCGCCGCCCGACAGGCTGGGGGACTCGCGGTCGAGGCTGAGGTAGCCGAGGCCGATCTCCACGAGCGAGTCGAGGGTCTCGCGCAGGGTGGCCACCAGCGGCGCGACGGACTCGTCGTCGATCTTGGCGACGACGTCGGCGAGGTCGCTGATCTGCATGGCGGCGCAGTCGGCGATGTTCAGGCCGCCGATGCGGCCGGCGAGCGCGGCGGGGTTGAGGCGGGCACCGCCGCAGGCGGGGCAGGTGCTGAAGGTGACGGCGCGGTCGACGAACGCGCGGACGTGCGGACGCAGGGAGTCGCGGTCCTTGCCGAGGTAGAGCCGCTTCACCTTCACCAGCAGGCCCTCGTAGGTGGTGTTGAGGCCGCTGTTGTGGATCTTGGTGGCGGGTTTGTTGAGGAGGTCGTCCCACTGGGCGGGGGTGTAGTCGCGGAGCCTGGTGTCGGGGTCGACGAGCCCGGATTCGGCCAGCACCTTCCAGTACCAGGAGCCGACGGCGAAGCCGGGGACGGTGACGGCGCCCTCGTTGAGCGACAGGTCGCGGTCGAGCAGCTGGTCGAGGTCGATGGCGGTGGTGCGGCCGAGGCCCTCGCATTCGGGGCACATGCCCTCGGCGCTGTTGAAGCTGTAGGCCGAGGACGTCCCGGCGCTCGGCGTGGCGAGCCGGGAGAAGACGATCCGCAGCATGGTGTGGGCGTCGGTGGCGGTGCCGACGGTGGAGCGGGAGTTGGCTCCCATCGGCTCCTGGTCGACGATGATCGCCGCGGACAGGTTGCGCAGCGCGTCGACGTCGGGGCGGGCGGGGCTGCCCATGAACGACTGCAGGAACGCGGTGTAGGTCTCGTTGATCAGCCGCCGGGACTCGGCGGCGATGGTGCCGAAGACCAGCGACGACTTGCCGGAGCCGGACACGCCGGTGAAGACGGTGAGGCGGCGCTTGGGGATGTCCAGGTCGACGCCGGCGAGGTTGTTCTCGCGGGCGCCGCGGACCTCGATGACGTCGTGCCGGTCGGCGGCGGGTCCGGGGTCGGCCGCGGTGTCGGTGCCGGTGGTGGGCGGGAGGGGCATGCGTCGTCCTCGCATCGGCTTGATAGCTTATGGCGTAAAGAGATCGTGGAATGAATCAGTTTACGGCATACGGAGTTGTTCGGTGACCGTGTTCGCGGGGCAGGGCGACCCCCGCCGCTCGATGGACCTGCTGTGGGGGCGGACGGAGGCCGCGGCGCCGCACGCGCGTCCGGGGCCGCGGCCGGGGCTGAGCGTGGAGGTCATCGTGGACGCGGCGATCGCGGTCGCCGACGCCGAGGGGATGGCGGCGCTGTCGATGCGCGCGGTCGGTGAGCGGCTCGGCCGGACGGCGATGGCGCTGTACACCTACGTGCCGGGCAAGGCCGAGCTGGTGGACCTGATGTACGACCGGGCGCTGGCGGAGCTGCCGGCCGCCTACGAGGTGTCGGCGGGGTGGCGTGCGGCGCTGGTGGCGTGGGCGGAGGACGGCTGGGCGTTCTATCTGCGGCATCCGTGGATGCTGCAGGTGTCGCAGGCGCGTCCGGTCCTGGGGCCCAACGAGTACGGGGTCCTGGAGGCGCTGCTGGGGGTGCTCGCGGTGACGGGGCTGGACGCGCGGGGGGTGCGGCGGGCGGTCGCGGCGCTGTCGAGCGTGGTGCGGGGCGCGGCGGGGACGGTGGCGGAGTCGCGGCAGGCGGTGCGGGCGACGGGCCTGACGGAGGCGCAGTGGTGGCACGGGCGGGCCGGGGCGCTGACGGAGGTCGCGCCGGGGTTCGCCGAGCGGTTCCCGCGCGTGGCGTGGCTGGACGCCGAGGGCGCCCCCGACGTGCCGGAGGCCGCTGAAGCCGCCGGTGAGGCGGGGGAAGGGGCGGACGGCGGGTCGGATGGCGGGGTGTCGTATCTGGAGCGGGCGGCGCGGGAGGCGTTCGAGGGCGGTCTGGAACTCGTGCTGGACGGCATCGAGGCGGCGATCGCCCACACCGCAGCGCGAAAGAGGTGACGGGCCGCGCCCGCGCGGGGACGTGAGCAGGATCTCATCGGCGTCCCGTCACATTCGAGGGGGCTGAAGTCCTCATCCTGGTATGGACACTTTCTCGATCGCGCTGCCCGATGAGGCGGCGGTGGGCGCGGCGACCAAGCCCGGCGGCGGCCGGGCGGCGGCGGGCGTGCTCGGGCTGGCCGGACCGGCGTTCGTGGACGTCTTCGCGCGCGCGGGGCACGCGGCGTTCCGCAGGGATCTGGAGCGGCTGGCGGCGGCCGCGGCGGCGGGCCGGGCGCACGCGCCGCAGGTGCGGGCGGGCTGGGAGAACCTGAAGCTGCAGCTGCGCCATCACCACGATCTGCAGGCGGGCGCGTTGTGGCCGCGGGTGGAGCGCGCGGTGGCGGGTCACGGCCCTGACCTGGGGGTGGTGGCGGAGCTGCGGGCGGAGTACGAGGGGATCGGGCCGCTGGTGGTGGCGCTGGACGCCGCGTTGGAGGACGACGAGCGGGGTTCGGGGGAGCTGGTATCGGCGGTGCGGGCGCTGCGGGCGGCGCTGGAGGTGCATCTGCGGCATGAGGAGGCGGGGGTGCTGGCGCTGGCGCGGCGGGTGCTCGGCCCGGCGGACTGGGCGGGGTTCGCCGCCGACGCGGTGTCGGCGTGCGGTTCGCAGGGCGGATCTGGAGGCGTTTCGGGTGGCGTTTCGGGTGGCGGGGGCTGCGGGGAGGGGACGGTTCCATGGCTGGTGGACGGGATCGCGCCGCTCGAGCGCAGCCGTTTCCTGACGGCGCTGCCGCGCGAGGTGCGGGAGATGAACCGGATGCGGTGGGAGCCGCGTTACCGCAGGCGCCGCCTGTGGAGCGTCTGACCATCGCCCCGACCCGGCGTGCGGGGTGTCACCAGGGGACGGCGCGGACGGTGACGTGCCGGTCGGCGGGGTTGTAGTACGACATCAGCAGCGCGGCGGTGGTGCTGAGCTCGGGGTGGCCGATGAACGCGCGGCATTGGTCGTTGCCGGTGCCGCCCGAGCAGGGGACGGCGCCTTGCCCGGCGGGCCGCCAGGGGCCTTGCGGGGCGGGTGCGCGCCACAGCCGGTACCGGCCGTCCAGTCCGCGCTGCTCGATGAGGATCAGGCCCTGGCCGGCGGCGGTGTAGTCGGCGATGTGGACGGCGGCGGGCGCGGCGCCGGGGGCGACGGTCTGGGCGCGGGACGCGTCGGGCGTCCATCCGGCGGGGGACCAGTACCGGTAGGCGGACGGGTCGCGCCAGGCGGCGGGGTCGGCGGGGACGCGGGCGAGGGTGACGCGGCCGGCGGCGCAGGCGCCGATGGTCCAGGTGTCGCAGGCCGACCCGTAGAGGTAGAGGTGGCCGTCGCGCAGGACAGGGGAGCCGAGGGTGAGCTGGAACGGCAGGCCGCCGGGGACGGTGAACACGCGGGTCTGGCCGTGCAGGGTGCGGTCGGCGGGCCGGTAGGCGGCGATGCCGTATCCCTGCGGGGTGATGGTGGTGCCGTGGACGCACACATCGGTGTAGGTGAGCAGGACGGTGCCGTCGCCGGGCAGGGGTGCGGCGCCGGAGATCCAGGAGGCGCTGTAGGCGGTGCCGGGGATGTGGCAGGGGGCGCCGCCGGGGAGTTGGAGGCCGGGCGGGGTGGGCAGGAGCGCTTGCGGCGGCCCGTCGCCGGGCGCGGTGGCGGTTCCGGTGCGAGGGGTGCCGGGGGTGGGGAGTTCGGTGAGGTCGGTGGGGACGCGTCCGGGTGCGGCGGTGCCGGTGGCGGCGGTCGCGCCGAGCCACAGGCCGGGGCGTGTGCCCTTCCAGGTGGAGTCGCAGAACAGCCACAGGTCGCGGTGGCCGGTGAGGGGGGCGCTGTAGCCGCAGTCGCGGTCGATGGTGTTGCCGGGCGCGGCGGTCTCGTAGCGGGACAGGACGCGGGCGGGCGGGGCGGCGCCGGGCGGGTGCCGGGGGCGGTCGTGCAGGAGGACGGCGACGATCGCGGCGGTGGTGAGCAGCGCGCCGGCGAGGAGGGCGGCGGGTGCGGCCAGTGCGCCGCGTCCGGGTGGTGCGGGCGGGGCCGTGGGTGCGGGGCGGGCCGTGCGGTGGTTCATGCGACGGTCCCTCTCCCTCCGGGGTGCGGCGGCTTCCGGGTGCCAGGGTCGCGTGCGGGTGCGTGCGGCGGCAAGCCGGGGTGCGCGGGGGTGCGGGGCGGTGCGCGGTGGGGCGGGTCAGAAACGGGCGGTGAGCAGGGCCAGGACGGCGACGCCGGCGGTGAGCCAGGCGGCGTAGTCGCCGATGTGCCCGGAGTGCAGGGCGTGCAGGCGGGCGGCCGCGGCGGCGGCGGTCCGCGCGAGGGGCCCCTGCCGGTCGGAGGCGGGGTCGGAGGCCGAGTGGGAGGCGCGGCGCCGCAGCGCGTACCCGGCGACGAGCGCGGCCAGCAGCAGGGTGGCCAGGAATCCGGCGACGCCGGAGGCGGTCCAGGGGTCGGCGGGGACGGCGTGGGGGTGGGGGACTTGGCCGTCCAGGACCAGGGCGGCGTAGCCGTCGCGGTCGGTGAACATGGCGGCGGCGGTGCCGACGGGCCCGCCGGGGATCAGCCCGACGAGCAGCGCGCCGATGAGCAGGACCAGGCCGGGGGTGAGCATCGTCCAGGGCAGGTTCCGCAGGGTGGGGCGGGTCTCGGGGTCCTCGTGCCCGCCGCCGGCGCCGGGCCGTCCGCGGTGCGCGGGGTCCTCCTCGGCGGGGGTGCCGCGGAACACCCCGAGCCAGACGCGCAGGACGGCGCCGGCGGTGAGCGCGGACGCGACGATGGCCAGCGGGGTGAACCACCACCAGCCGAGTTCCTCGGCGGCGTGCTCGGTGACGGCGTGCCCGGCGAACAGCCCGGAGGGGGGCAGCCCGGCCAGGCCGAGCGCGCCGAGCAGGAAGGTGGCGCCGGTGACGGGCATGCCGCGGCCGCGGCCGCGCAGTTCGTGCTCGTCGACGGTCTCGTGCCGGTTGAGCAGGGCCCCGGCCGCCAGGAACAGGGCGCCTTTCACGCCGGCGTGCCCGGCGAGGTAGTAGGCGGTGCCGGCGAGGGCGTCGGGTCCGTGGGCGGCGACGCCGACCAGCAGCAGCCCGACGTGGCTGATGGTGGAGTAGGCCAGCAGCCGTTTGATGTGGTGCTGCAGGACGCACATGACGGCGCCGAGCAGCGCGGCGGCGGCGCCGAGGACGGCGATGGCGCGCAGCGGGACGAGCCCGGCGAACGTCGCCCAGTAGGTGCGGGCGATGCCGTAGACGCCGAGCGGCACCATGATGCCGGAGAACAGCACGCAGACGGGGGTGGGGGCGACGGCGTGGGCGTCGGCGAGCCAGAAGTGGAAGGGGACGGCGGACGCCTTGACCAGGTAGCCGGTGCAGATCAGCACGAACGCGGCGGTGACCAGGGCGTCGCCGTGCCCGCCGGCGCCGCTGCCGGCGAGCTGCCGTCCGGTGGTGGCGAGGCCGAGCCGGCCGGTGCGGGCGTAGACCAGGGCGATGCCGGCGAGGGTGAGGTAGGCGCCGATCGACTGGATGATGCCGAAGTTGAGGGCGCCGTGGACGGTGGAGGGCTCCTCGGAGCGGTAGCCGGTGAGCGCGAACGCCACGACGCTCATCAGCTCGAAGAACACGAACGCGTCGAACAGGTCGCCGGTGTAGACGTAGGCGACCATGGCCGCCAGGAACAGCAGCATGAGGGTGTGGAAGATCGCCTGGATCTCGGTGAAGAACCGCCAGGAGAACAGCAGCGCGGCGAGGGTGAGCAGGGCGGTGACGAGGGCGAGGCCGGCGGCGAAGGGGTCGGCGACCAGGGGGATCCCGACGCCGGTGGCCGGTCCCCAGCCGCCGAGCCAGCTGACCTGGGCGTGGTGGGGGGCGCGGGTGAGGGTGAGCGCGGACAGCGCGGCGACGGCGGCGACGGCCAGCACGGCGGCGACGTCGACGACCAGCCGCGGCAGCCACCGCCCGGCGGTGGCCAGCAGCGCGGCCGCCAGGATGGGGACGGCGATGGTGACCTGCAGGATCACGATTCCAGCGACCTCAGCTCGCCGGGGTCGATGGTGCCGCGGCGCTTGGCGACCTGGACGGCCAGGGCGAGCAGCAGGGCGGTGACGGTGGCGCCGACGACGATGTCGGTGAGGGCCATGGCCTGCACGACGGGGTCGGTGACGGGGCGTCCGCGGGGCGGGCGGTCGGAGAAGACGGGGGCGGTGGCGCCGTAGCGGTAGCCGATGGCCAGCAGCAGCACGTAGGTGCCGGACTGGGTGACCGACAGGCACACCACGGCGTGGATGAGGTCGCGGCTGGTGACGATGCCGTAGATCCCGACGAGGACGATCCAGGCGGCGGCCAGGTAGGGCAGGTGGCTCACGGGGTCCCCCCGGGTGGTTCGCGCACGAGCAGCGCCTGTTCGAAGAACTTGCCGATGAGCAGGACCAGCGCGCAGCCGACCTCGACGCCGACGGCGCCGTTGAGGGCGGGGACGGCGCCGGCGGCGGCCAGGGCCATCGCGACGAACACGCCGGCGGCGAGCGCCTCGGTCGACTCGAACACCGGGATGGGCCGCAGCCGCTGCAGAGCGGGGTAGTCGCCGGCGAGGTACAGCAGGTGGACGGCGGTGCCGAGGATGACGCCGCCCTGGAATCCGCCGCCGGGGGACTGGGCGCCGTGGGCGATGATGTAGACGCCGATCAGCAGGGTGACGGGCAGCAGCAGGTAGCCGACGATGCGCAGCGCGTCCGACACCTCGGCGGGGCCGAGCCGGTGCGCGGCGCCCTCGTCCTCGGCCTCCTTGCCGACGACGCGCAGCAGCACCACCGCGCCGATCGCCGAGGCCATGAGGATCAGTTCCTCGCCGACGGTGTCGAAGGCGCGCTGGTCGAAGTTGACCGAGGAGATGGTGTTGGTGGTGGACTCGCGCAAGGCCTGCCGGACGGCGCGGTCGCCGTAGGGGTGCACGGCGCCGCCGAAACGGGGCAGGTCGAGGGCGCCGGCGGTGAACAGGGCGGCGACGCCGGCGGCGCCGGCGAGGAACAGCAGGGTGCGGGTGCGGGTCCTCATGCGGGCGCCCTCATCGCGCGTCCTCGCGGGCCGTGCCGGATGCCGTGCCCGATGCCGTGCCCGATGCCGTGTCGGACGCCGTGCCGGTCCCGGCGCCGTCGGCGTCGCCGTCGCGGTCGGGGCCGTCGCGGCCGGGGCGGCGGTCCTCCTCGCCGGTGTCGCCGCCCTCGCGGTGGCGGCGGGTGGCGTGCAGGGCGAGCACGACGATGAGGGGGACGACGACGGTGCCGACGCCGATCTGGGACATGGCGACGTCCGGGGCCTGCAGGATCAGGAACAGCACGCCGAGGACCATCCCGTATCCGGACAGGACGATGGCCTGGCGGGCGGGGTTGCGGGTCAACACGACGGCGGTCGCCATGAGGACGGTCAGGGCGAGCGCGGTGAGGATGAGCGCGTCGGCGAGGGCGCCGGAGAACGGGTCGCTCACGATCCCTCCGTTCCCGGGCCGCCGCTGCGCCCGTCCGCGTTCCGCGGGCCGGGGCGGCGGTGGTCGGGCCGGGCGGCGCGGGCGACGGCCTGGCCGGCGGTGACGACGGTCGCGGGGCCGGTCGCGGCGAGCAGCACCCCGATCACGACGATCTTGACGACGTCGTGCCAGGACGACCAGGGGTGCAGGGCCAGGCCGGCCAGCAGCAGCGGAGCGCCGAGCGCGGTGACGGGCGCGACGGCGTGCAGGCGGCCGGCGGCGCCGGGCGTGCGGGCCAGCCGCAGCCCGGCCAGGACGCAGACGGCGGTGCCGGCCCAGGTGAGGGTGTCGGCGAGGAGGGTCATCGCGGTGGTGTCCCGGTCACGGTCGTTCCGTCCTGTCACAGGGTCCGGCTGAAGAAGCGGGCGAACACCAGCGCCCCGGCGAACGACAGCAGGCCCAGGACGAGGGCGACGTCGAGGTAGGCGGGGCGCCCGTAGGCGGAGGTGAGCAGCGTCAGCACGAGGGTGACCAGGGGGCCGGTGACGATGAGGCCGGCGAGCCGGTCGACGGGGCGTCCGCGCAGGGTGGTCAGCAGCGCGGGCAGCACGGCGCCGGCCAGCAGCACCAGGGCGGGGACGGCGATGCTCATCGCGCCTCCCCAGGTCCGTGCCCGCCCGGCCCGCCCGGCCCGTGCGGCTCGCGCGGTCCGTCCGGTGCGCTGGGGGTGTCGGGTTCGTCGGGGCGGTGGGGGGAGCGGCGCGGGTCCTGGACGAGGCCGGTGTCGCGCAGCCGCCGCTCGAAGGCGGACGGGTCGCGGCCGAGGCGGTGGACGTTCAGCAGGCCGTGCTCGGGGTCGACGCCGCCGACGAAGGTGGCGGGTGAGGTCGACACCAGCAGGGTGGCGGTGCCGCGGTTGGCGGCGCCGGGCGCGACGGCCAGCGAGGTCCAGGCGCCGCCGGAGGCGCCGAGGACGGCGACGCGGGCGCTGTCGGCGACGATCTGGGCGGGCAGCAGCGCCAGCGGGGGCAGCAGCCGGGCGGGCGGGACGGGCCGCGCGCCGGGCGCGAGGTCGGCGGCGGGGCGGCGGGGGCCGGCGGGGTCGTGTGCGGTGCCGGTGGTGAACAGGGCGCGGCGCCCGGCGGTCGCGGCGGCGGCACCGAACGCGGCGGCGACGGCGCCGACGGTGATCTCGGTGACGTCGATCGTGGAGATCAGCGACAGGTAGAGCGCGAGGAGCGCGGCCCACCAGGCGAGGGGTTCTGCGGCGCGGCGGGCGGGGCCGGGGCGCAGCAGCGGGGTGGTCCGCGCGGCGCGGGGGCCGGCCGGGGGCAGTCCGGGCGGTCGCCCGGGCGGGCCCGGGGCTGGTGGCGTCATGCGTTTCCGCATACCCGAGCGGACGGTTCCAACCGTGATCGGCGGCAAGCGGCCGCCGTCCGCATCCCCTACCGGTCACCGGTTCGTGGCGTCCGTGGTACGGCGCCGGAATGTTTGCGTGCGCCTCGCCGGGTAGGCCGCGCTACGACCGTGAGGCGCACCGCGCCGGCGGGACACCGCGCCTCCGGGAGGACCGGGCTCGAGCGCCGGGTCGACGGCGCGGGCAGGCGAGGGAAGGGGGCGGAGATGGCGAGGTTCGGGTACTTCCTGTCCAGCGAGGAGCACGCCCCCGGCGAGCTGGTGCGGCAGGCGCGGCTGGCCGAGCAGGCCGGGTTCGAGGCGCTGTGGATCTCCGACCACTTCCACCCGTGGCTGGACGAGCAGGGCCAGGCGTCGTTCGCCTGGTCGGTGATCGGCGCGATCTCGCAGGCGACATCGCTGCCCGTCGGGACCGCGGTGACGTGCCCGCTGGTGCGCACGCACCCGGCGATCGTGGCGCAGGCCGCGGCGACGTGCGCGGTGCTGACCGGCGGCCGGTTCACCCTCGGCGTCGGGACCGGCGAGTTCCTCAACGAGCACATCATCGACTCGCGGTGGCCGCCGGCGGCCGAGCGGATGGAGATGCTGGAGGAGGCCGTCGCGCTGATGCGGCGGCTGTTCACCGGCGAGCTCGTCACCCACCGCGGCGAGCACTACCGCCTCGACACCGCCCGCCTGTACACCGTTCCCGACGAGCCGCCGCCGATCCACATGTCGGGGTTCGGGACCAAGGCGGCGACGCTGGCGGGCCGGATCGCCGACGGGTTCATCTGCATGATGCCCGACGCGGACCTGGTGAAGGCGTTCCGCGACGCCGGCGGTGCGGGCCGGCGGGTGCAGGGCGGGCTGAAGGCGTGCTGGGCGTCCGACGAGGAGCGGGCGCGGCGGACCGCGCTGCGGCTGTGGGCCAGCGACCACCTGCCGGGCGAGGCGAACCAGCTGCTGCCGCAGCCGCGGCAGTTCCGCCAGCTGTCGCAGCTGGTGACCGAGGACATGGTCGCCGAGAAGGTGCCGTGCGGCCCCGACCCCGAGGTGCACGTGCGGGCGCTGCGCGCCTATGTCGACGCCGGGTACGAGGACGTGTTCGTCACGCAGATCGGGCCCGAGCAGGACGGATTCTTCGATTTCTACTCCCGCGAGGTGCTGCCCCGCCTGCGCGGATGACCCTACTCGCACGGCGAGATCCCCCGAATGGAAGGAATGAGGATGGACACCCCCTCGGTGCCCGGCAAGGGCCCCGGACAGATCAGCAAGAACGCCTCGCGCGCCGGCACCGCCGCGTCCGCCAAGGCCTCGGAGAAGGCGTCCGGCAAGGCGTCGGGCGCCGCCAAGGCGTCGGGCGCCGTGTCGGGCACGGCGTCCGGCGCGAAGTCGGCGGCCCGCGCCGGCACGGACGCCGTCAGCGCCGTCGGCGCGGGCGCCGGGCAGGTGGCCGGGCAGGTCGGCGGCCAGGTGGCGGCGCTGCCGGGCCGGGTGGCGGGGCTGGCGCGGCTGGTGACGCTGCGGCGGCTGCTGCGCGCGGCGCCGGTGGTGGCCGCCGCGGGCGCCGGCATTCTGATCGGCCGCCGCACCAAGCGCTGACCCGCCCGTTTCGCGCCCCCGGGACCGTCCCGCACGGGAGGGTCCCGGGGGCGCGGCATGCCGCTTGACCGGTGCCTGACCGAAACCGGAATGTCCGTTTAGACAGGTCGAGGCGGGTAGAGGGGTGCATGAACGTTTTCCCCCGGACAAGGAGATGACATGACTGGGCCGATAGCCCAGCAGACCTCGGGCACCAGCACCGTCCAGCGCGGCGGCGGTGGCGGCAGCAGCAGCCTCGCCGACGTCGTCGACCTGATCCTGGAGAAGGGTCTGGTCATCGACATCTACGCCCGAGTGTCGCTGGTCGGCATCGAGATCCTCACGGTGGACGTGCGGATCGTGGTGGCGAGCGTGGACACCTACCTGCGGTTCGCCAAGGCGGTGAACCGCCTCGACATCGCCCACGACGGCACCTCGCAGGGCCTGCCGCAGTTCGTGGAGGGCATGCAGGAGTCGGGCGCGAAGAAGAAGACCCGGGGCGCGCTGGAAGGCGCCGGCGAGCGGCTGAAGGAGACCTTCGGCGGCGGCTCCGACGATGACCACGACGACGAGGACGAGGACAAGCAGCCCGCGCGGCGGCGGTCGTCCCGCAAGAAGGAGGACGACGAATGACCTCCCCGAACGAATCCGGTGAGGGCAAGACCCCCCAGTACGTGTACGGGGTGACGCGCGCCGGCGCGTCCCTGCCCGCCGACGTGGCGGGACTGGACGACCGGCCGGTGACCCTGGTGGAGGACGGCGGGCGCTGCGCCGCGGTCGTCAGCGACCTGCCGGCGGGCCGCCCGCTGGGTGAGCGCGCCGACCTGGTCGCGCACCAGCGGGTGCTGAACGCGCTGCTGGACGCGGGCATGGTGGTGCTGCCGTTCCGGTTCGGCGCCGCCCTGTCCGACCGCACCGCGGTCCAGAAGGAACTCCTGGAGGGCAACTCCGACCGGCTCGGGCAGGTCATCGACCAGCTCGAGGGCCGGGTGGAGCTGCGGCTGAAGGCCACCTACGTCCAGGACACCGTCCTGCGCGAGATCATGCAGGCCGAGCCGGAGGTCGCCGAGCTGTCGCAGCGGCTGCGGGAGGTCCCCGCGGACGTCGCCGACGCCGTCTACTACGACCAGGTCCGCCTCGGCGAGCTGATCGCGCAGGCGATGGACCGGCGCCGCGAGCACGACGGGCAGGTGCTGCTGGAGGCGGTCGCGCCCGCGGCCGAGGCGTTCGTGCGCAAGACGCCGCCCCGCGAGGAGGACGTCCTGGACGCCTCGTTCCTGGTGCGCACCGACCGACGCGAGGAGTTCGAGAAGGTCGTGGAGAAGCTCGGCGCGTCCCACACCGAACGGATCCGGCTGCGGCTGATCGGGCCGCTGCCGCCCTACGACTTCGTCCCGGAGGCGTGAATGGGCCTGTTCACCGGCCTGGTGACGCTGCCGCTGGCGCCCGTGCGCGGGGTGATGTGGCTGGCGGAGGTGCTCACCGAGCAGGCCGAGCAGGAACTGTACGACCCCGGCAGGATCGCTGCGGAGATGCAGCAGATCGCCGACGAGGTCGCCGCGGGCGAGATCGGCGAGGACGAGGCCGCCGCCCGCGAGGAGGAACTGATCGCCCGCCTGCACGAGGGCCGCGCCCGCGGCCTGTAGCGGCGCGGCGCGTGGAGGGAGACCAGTGATGATGTCGGCGTCCGAGGCCGCCAAGCGGGCGGCCGAGCACGTGACGGCGATGACCGGCCGCGCCGCCGAGAGCGTCGTCGGACTCGAGCGCTCCGGCGAGGACGGCTGGCGCGTGGCCGTGGAGGTGGTGGAGACCCACCGCATCCCCGACTCCGCCGACATCCTCGCCATCTACGACACCGAAGTCGACGCGGACGGCGAACTGGTGTCCTACCGGCGCGTCCGCCGGTACCCGCGCGGACGAGTGGAGAGGGACTGAGGACCGTTGAGCGAGATCACCTGGACCGGCTCGCGGGGGCCCGCCAAGTCGATGGCGGGGGAGCGGCAGTCGGCGAACCTGGCCGACCTGCTGGAGCGGATCCTGGACAAGGGCATCGTGATCGTCGGTGACGTCCGGGTGAACCTGCTGGACATCGAGCTGCTGACGATCAAGCTGCGGCTGCTGGTGGCCTCGGTCGACCGCGCCCGCGAGATGGGCATCGACTGGTGGGAGCACGACCCGTCGCTGTCGTCGAAGGCCCGCGCGCCGAAGTCCGGCGACGGGCACGTGGAGGGCGGCGCGGACCGGGAGCTGCTGGAGGAGAACCGGCGGCTGCGCGAGCGGCTGGCCGCGCTGGAGGCCGGCGACGCCTCCGCCGCGTCCGGTTCCGAAGGCTCCGGGTCCCGCCGCGCCGAGGGGAAGGAGGCCGGATCGTGACCGACCACGACACCGTCGGTGACGGCCTCGCCGTCTACCTGTACGGGGTGGCGCGGGGCCTGGACCCGGCGGCGCTGGACGGCGCCGCCGGAGTGGGCGGGGGGGCGGGGGCGGGGGGCCCGGGGGGGGGGGGCGGGGGGGGTGGGGCGGCGGCGGGGGGTGCGCGGCGCCGCGGGGGGCGGGGC
>NZ_JBEPCJ010000050.1:0-75911 GCF_040299565.1 Spirillospora sp. NPDC000708 | reverse complement strand
CGGTGGCGTGTCCAGATCCTCCACGCCACCGTCCGCCCGCCGCATGTTTGGGCGACCCCCGCCGGGGGGGGAGAGCGGGGGTCGCCTAACGGTCCGGCTCCGGGGGGGTAGAGCCGGTCCGTTTTCCCAGGAAAGTCTCGTGAGATCGGCGGAGCCGTTAGCAAGGCCGGTCTATAGGGGAGGCAAACTCGTTGTCTCCCAGTCTAAGCAGATACAACATATGCTGCCCGACCGCCGCCAGTTCCGTCGAGTCGCAAAGTCGCCCGTAGGGCGGGTGTTTATCCCCATCTGTCGATGCCGCCCCCCTCTTGGTCCCCGTGCCGGGTGGCGGAACGGGGACCACTGGGGTCGTCCCCACCCATACGGAGTGCAACGGGACGGAAGTCGGAGCGTACCGGAGAACCAAAGATTTTTCCGGCCGAGCACCCGATCGGCGACCAAAAAGAAACGGTCACACTGCGTGATCGCTTTGGCGGGCGGACCCTTGGTTGCGGATAGCCCGAAATTGCGCGTTTCGCCCCTTATCGGCGGAAGAAGGCGGACCGGCCGCCGCGGCGGGCGGGGGTCACGGGCCGCTCGGACTTCCGAAAAGGGGCTTGTCAACTGGGCAGATGAGGCGTAGACAGGATCTACGGACCACGCGTCCGGGCACGGCAGCCGGGCACCCACGCGCGACCAGCCGCGGGAGGCGCGCCGAGACGGGCTTGACCCGATCCGGCGATAGTGAGGTGCACGCTTGGTAACCCGGTGTGACGTGATCGGCGACGGCGCTCCCTGGCGAGCGCCGTTCGCTGTGTCCGACACCGCACTCCGCCGACCCGCCGAAGCCGCCGGAGCCACCGGAGCCGTCGAACGCGCCGCCCGAGCCGCCGCGTAGGACGTCAGTCGCCCCGCACGTCCAGGCCGAGGGCCGTCGCGAGCACCACCGCCTGGTACGGGTCGATCACCGCCCCCTTCAGCTCGACGGTGTGCGGATCGATCGACGAGATGTCGCTCCCGCGCAGGTCGCAGCGCGAGAGATCGGCCTGGTGCAGCCAGGCGCCCGACAGGTCCAGCCCGCGAAGCGTGGCGCCGGCGCACCGCGCGCCGGTGAGGTCCGCCTCGCGCAGCCGGACGTCGGTGAACGACGCGCGCCGCAGGTCGGCGCCGGGCAGCCCGGTGAACGACCAGTCCCCGCCGGTCACCTTCATCAGGTCGTGCGTGCAGCCGTCGAACATCCCGCCGACGACCTTGCAGCCGGCGAAGGTCGCGTCGAAGAAGCCGCAGCGGACGAACGTGCAGTTCAGGAACGCCGCGTCGGTGTGCGTGGACGCGTTGAACCGGACACCGCGGAAAGTGCACTCGGTGAACACCGCGCCGGTGCCCGCCGCCTCCGTCATGTCGACGTCCACGAACAGGACGCGCTCGTGCCGCTCACCGGTCAGGTCGCGCGAGTCCCAGTCGGCGGACGCGATGGTGGTCTCGGTGGGCGCAGCCGCGCGCCCGTCCTTCCGTTCGGCCATGGGGACAGCATGGACCTCCCCACCGACGAAACAGCGGGCCATCCACGGCACAACGGCCCCGAGCGGAACAGCCGCCACAGCGGAACAGCGGCGAGAGCCGGTGCGATCAGCCGCGCATGAAGGCTTCGCAGATGGCCTGCGAGTCGCGGGCGGCCGCGGCGACCGCCGCCGAGCAGTGCACGAGCCACTGCGCGACACCCTCCGACGTCCCCGACGCATAGGCGCGGAGGGCTTCGGCATAGTCGTCGCCGAGTTCGGCATGGCCGACCTCTGGCGCGACCAAGGATTTCGGGTCGAGGCCGCGGGCGACGAGCGTGATGCGCTGCGCTGCGCGGGCGATGATGCCGTCGCCCCAGCCGAAGGGCCGCAGCGTCAGCAGCTCGCCGTGCACAATGGCGGCGACCACGAGCGCGGGCGCCTTGGTGGGCTGGGTGAGGAGCCCGCTGAGCGCGTCCAGGCGCGCCGCCACCTCCGCCGGGGACGGCGGGTCGCCCAGCCCGAGGACGTCCTTAACCGGCTGGTCGTCGGCGCGGGGACGTCCGAGGTCGGCGCTGTCGACGGCGTCCGCCGCGGCCAGCACGTGCAGCCGCGCGAGGACCTGGCGGGGCGCCTGCCGCCACGTCTCGGTGAGCGTGCCGAGTTCCGCCGACACCCGCAGCGCCCCCTGGACGACCGGGTCCGTGGGGTTCTCCGTGGTGCGCAGGTCCTCAAGGGTGACCGAGGCGCCTTCCAGCACGGCGGACGCGCGCGCGCCGCGCAGCGCCGACTCCGTGGACACCTCGGCGCTGCGGCGCCGCAGGATGCGGTGGCCGAGCAGCCGGTCCACGGCGGAGCGCGCGTCGGCGACGGCCTCCGCGACGCCGGGCAGGTTCGCTATCTGAGCAAGGGCATCGGTCACGGCCCGACCCTATGCGGTCGCCGGTGCCGCTCGCGCAACCCCCTGCGTGCGCGTAGAACCGAGGCGGTTCCCGCGCCGCGGCACTGGGAAGGCAAGGTGTGTCGGGCATCACAGCACCATCCGGAGCCGTGAGCGCCGGTCGCGCTCTTCCTCGACACTCGGGAATGCGGCCTTGTGGGGGCGGGACCTTCCTGGTGAAGTGGGGATACCGGGCGACCCCCGTTCAGCTAGCAAGGAGTGAGTACGCGTTGAGCCAGAGCCAAGAGACACTGTCGAACCTTCTGCAGGAGACGCGGAGCTTCCCCCCGCCCGCCGAGCTCGCCGCAGCGGCGAACGTCAAGGCCGAGGCGTACGACGAGGCCGCCGCCGACCGCCTGGGCTACTGGGCGGAGCAGGCCGACCGGCTGACCTGGTCCAAGCGCTGGGACGAGATCCTGGACTGGAGCAACCCGCCGTTCGCCAAGTGGTTCGTGGGCGGTGAGCTGAACGCCGCCTACAACTGCGTCGACCGCCACGTCGAGGCCGGCCTGGGCGCGAAGATCGCCTACCACTGGGAGGGCGAGCCCGGGGACACCCGCACCCTCACCTACGCCGACCTGCAGCGCGAGGTGAACAAGACCGCGAACGCGCTGCTGGAGCTGGGCGTCCGCAAGGGCGACCGGGTGGCGATCTACCTGCCGATGATCCCGGAGCTGCCGATCTCGATGCTCGCGTGCGCGCGGATCGGCGCCACCCACTCGGTGGTGTTCGGCGGCTTCTCCTCCGAGGCGCTGCGCACCCGCATCGACGACGCGCAGGCCAAGCTCGTCATCACCGCCGACGGCGGGTACCGGCGCGGCAAGCCGTCCGCGCTGAAGCCGACCGTGGACGAGGCGGTCGCGCAGACCCCGACGATCGAGCACGTCCTGGTGGTCCGCCGCACCGGCGAGGAGGTCGCCGAGAACGAGCGCGACGTCTGGTGGCAGGACCTGGTGGAGCGGCAGAGCGACCAGCACACCGCCGAGCCCATGGACGCGGAGCACCCGCTGTTCATCCTGTACACGTCCGGCACGACGGGGAAGCCGAAGGGCATCCTGCACACCACGGGCGGATACCTGACGCACGTGTCCTACACCCACAACGCGGTGTTCGACCTGAAGCCGGAGACGGACGTCTACTGGTGCTCGGCCGACATCGGCTGGGTGACGGGCCACTCCTACATCGTGTACGGGCCGCTCGCCAACGGCGCGACCAGCGTGATGTACGAGGGGACGCCGGACACGCCCAACAAGGGCCGCTGGTGGGACGTCATCCAGAAGTACAAGGTGTCGATCTTCTACACGGCGCCCACGGCGATCCGCACGTTCATGAAGTGGGGCGACGACATCCCGGCGCAGTACGACCTGTCGTCGCTGCGCGTGCTGGGGTCGGTGGGCGAGCCCATCAACCCGGAGGCGTACGTCTGGTACCGGGAGAACATCGGCGCGGGCCGGACGCCGGTGGTCGACACGTGGTGGCAGACCGAGACCGGCGGCATCATGATCAGCCCGCTGCCGGGCGTGACGGCGGGCAAGCCGGGCGCGGCGATGCGCCCGCTGCCGGGCGTCTCCGCCGAGGTGGTGGACGACCGGGGCGAGCCGGTGCCGAACGGCGGCGGCGGGTTCCTGGTGCTCACCGAGCCGTGGCCGGGCATGCTGCGGACGATCTGGGGCGACGACGAGCGGTACGTCAAGACGTACTGGTCGCGCTTCGAGGGCAAGTACTTCGCCGGTGACGGCGCGAAGAAGGACGAGGACGGCGACATCTGGCTGCTCGGCCGCGTCGACGACGTGATGCTGGTGTCCGGGCACAACATCTCCACCACGGAGGTGGAGTCGGCGCTGGTGTCGCATCCGAAGGTGGCGGAGGCCGCGGTCGTCGGCGCGACGGACCCGGTGACCGGGCAGGCGATCGTGTCGTTCGTGATCCCGCGCGGCAGCGCCGGCGAGGAGGTCGAGGGCGAGGAGTTCCTCAAGGAGCTGCGCGACCACGTCGCCAAGACGCTCGGCCCGATCGCCAAGCCGCGCCAGATCATGATGGTGCCGGAGCTGCCGAAGACCCGGTCCGGCAAGATCATGCGGCGGCTGCTGCGGGACGTGGCGGAGAACCGCAGCATCGGCGACGTCTCGACGCTCGCCGACAGCACGGTGATGGACCTGATCTCCGAGAAGCTGCCGAGCGCGAAGACCGAGGACTGACCGGCGCCCGGAGCGGAGCGCCGGCGGAGCGGAGCCCCGGCGGGGCGGAAGGCGACGGCCGGTCGTCCTTGCTTCGGCGGAACCGGTGGAACGGCCCGGGGACGGCCCGTGGCGGAGCGTGGAACGGCGCTCCGGCACGGGCCGTCGCCCTTCCGTAGGGCCGGGTGCGCCGGTCGGACGGGTAGCCTGGTGATCAGGTGTGCCGGGAAGTCTGGTCGGCGATGGACGCCCCCTCTCGCGTCGGTGTGCGGGCGGGGCTCCGCGTCCGGACCGTCGCCGTCCCCGGGGGTATCCCATGCCGCGCCCGACCACCACGCCCGAGAAGCGCCGTATCGCCCATGTGTGGCCGTTCCGTCCGACGGTCCGGTACGGCGGGCAGGTGGCCGCGGCGCTGCGCACCGAGACGGTCGGCGGGATCGTCATGCTGCTCGCCACCGTGGCCGCGCTGGTCTGGGCGAACACCCCGTGGGCCGATGCCTACAAGAGCCTGCAGAGCCACGAGCTGAGCCCGCACTGGCTGGGGCTGGAGCACATGGACGTGCAGCACTGGGCGTCCGGCGGGCTGCTCGCGGTGTTCTTCTTCGTCGCGGGCCTCGAACTGCGCGAGGAGCTGGCGCACGGGGAGCTGCGCGACCCCCGCGACGCGGCGCTGCCGGTGATCGCGGCGGCGGCCGGCGTGGCGATGCCCGCGCTGATCTTCGTCGCGGTGAGCGCGGGGGAGCCCGGGGCGCTGCGCGGCTGGGCGGTCCCGACGGCCACCGACATCGCGTTCGCGCTGGCCGTGCTCGCGGTGACGTTCTCGTCGTGCCCGGCGCCGCTGCGCGCGTTCCTCCTGACGCTCGCCGTGGTGGACGACCTGATCGCCATCACCATCATCGCGCTCTTCTACACGGAGACGCTGCACTGGACGTGGCTCGGCGCAGGCGTCGTCCTCATAGCCGCCTACGGGCTCCTACAGCGCAGGAACATAAGGTCGCCGTGGCTGTACCTGCCGATCGCGGTGCTCGCCTGGTACTGCGTACAGCGCAGCGGCATCCACGCGACCGTCGCGGGTGTCGCCCTGGGGATGCTGACCGGCGTCAAGGAGACGCCCGATGGCCGGCCCACGAACGCGGAGCGGGCCGACCACGTCCTGCGGCCGCTGTCGGCGGGCTTCTGCGTGCCGGTGTTCGCGTTCCTGTCGGCGGGCGTGGCGCTCAGCGGGTCCGCGCTCGCGGCCGTTCTGGGCGATCGGGTGGCCCTCGGTGTGATCTCCGGCCTGGTGATCGGTAAGTTCGTGGGGGTCCTCGGCGGCGCCTGGACGGCCGTACGGGTCGGCCTGGCGACGCTCGGGGCGGACCTGCGCTGGCGGGAGATCGCGGGAGTCGCGATGCTCGCCGGGGTGGGATTCACCGTTTCCCTGCTGATCGGCGGTTTGGCCTATACCGACCCGTCCCGATTCGAGAGAGTGACGACTGCGGTCCTGATCGCGAGCATCATCGCCTCGGCGGCCGCCGCCGTCGTCTTCCGGAGGAGGGCGCGCCCGCGCCCGGCGGAGTGACGGCCGACCTTGAAGGAGAGGAGCGCCATGTCCGAGGCACTGCCCGGCGAGAGCGTTGAGGACAAGTCCCTCGGCGAGCTCGTCGCGCTGGCGTCCACCAATGTCTCCGCGCTGGTCAGGGCGGAGATCGACCTGGCCAAGCTGGAGCTGAAGGCGGACGCCAAGAAGGCCGCCTACGGCAGCGTGATGTTCACCATCGCCGCGCTGATCGGCGGGCTGATCGTCATCCTGCTGTCGATCGCGCTGGCGTACGGGCTGGTCGCTGCCGGGCTCTACCACTGGGCCGCGTTCCTGGTCGTGGCCGGCATCTACCTGGTGCTCGCGATCGGCCTGATCGGCTTCGGCTACCTGCGCATCCGCAAGATCGACGGGGCGAAGCGGACGCGGAAGACGCTCAAGGACGACTTCGCGGCGCTGCGGCACCGCGGCGACTCGGACACGCCCGCCCTGACGGACTGACCCCTGCCATGTCCGGGCACGACGTGTCCCTGGTCGAGGTCGACGGGCCGTGGACGCACCGCGCCGTCAGCGCCGGCGGGACGCGGTTCCACGTCGCCGAGGCCGGCGAGGGGCCGCTGGTCCTGCTGCTGCACGGCTTCCCGCAGTTCTGGTGGTCGTGGCACCACCAGCTGGTGTCGCTGGCCAACGCCGGGTACCGGGCGGTCGCGGTGGACCTGCGCGGGTACGGCGGCAGCGACAAGCCGCCGCGCGGCTACGACCTGATCACGCTGGCGGGGGACGCCGCGGGGCTCGTGCGCGCGCTCGGCGAGGCGAACGCGGTCGTGTGCGGGCACGACTGGGGCGGGCTGCTGGCGTGGACGACGGCCGTCTACCACCCGAAGATCGTCCAGCGGCTGGCCGTGGTGGGGGCGCCGCATCCGCTGCGGCTGCGGCAGTCCGTGCTGGGCGACCCGCGCGGGCAGGGCTGGGCGACGCGCCACACGTTCGGCTTCCAGCTGCCGATGTGGCCCGAGCGGCGGCTCGTCCGCGACGACGGGGAGCTGGCGGGGCGGCTGCTGCGCGACTGGTCCGCGCCGGGATGGCCGGACGAGCGGACGGAGCGTTTCGTGCGGAAGGCGGTGCAGATCCCGGGGACGGCGCATTGCGCGCTGGAGTACCACCGCTGGCTGATCAGGTCGCAGGCCCGTCCGGACGGCATCCGCTACGCGCACCGTATGCGCGCTCCCATCAACGCACCCACCCTCCAGTTGCACGGCGCCCTCGACACGTGCACGCTCCCGTCCAGCGCCCAGGGGTCGGGACGGTACGTGGCGGCGCCGTACCGGTGGAAGCTCATCGAAGGGGCGGGGCACTTCCCCCACCAGGAGCGTCCGCGCGCGTTCGACGCGCAGCTCCTCGGGTGGCTCTCCGACCCTGAGCCCGAAAGCTGACGCAGAGCCCGAAAGCCGACGCAGAGCCTGAAAGCTGACGCGGGACGCGGCGCTCCGGCGGTGCTCCCGCGATCGAGGCGCCGCGTACGGTTGAGGCATGCGGGATCGTGACGAGTCCGGACGCCCACGCAACGCACGGCCGCGCGACGCGTACGGCCGTCCGCTGCCGCACGGGGCCTCCGGGGTGCCGACCATGCCGGACGACCTCGACATGCCGCCCGAGGAGGCCCTCGTGGAGGCGCAGCGTCTCCTGGACGAGGACCGGCCCTTCCACGCGCACGAGGTCCTCGAAGCTGCCTGGAAGAGCGCGCCGGAGCCGGAACGGGAGCTGTGGAGAGGGCTCGCCCAGGTCGCCGTGGGGATCACCCACCTGCGGCGCGGGAACCTGCGGGGCGCGCAGGCGCTGCTGAGCCGCGCCGCCGACCGCATCGAGCCGTACAGCAACGGGTCGCACGGCACCGAGTCGTACGGTGAGGCCCCTCCGCACCACATCGACGTGGCCGGCATCGTCCGGCGGGCGCGCGCGCTGGCGGACCACCCCGAGGACGCCCCCGTGAAGCTCCGCCTGACAGCCCAGTAGCCGCAGGCCGGTCGGACCGTGTGTCAGTCCGAGCAGCTCTGCGTGCCGACGGGCTTGGTGAGGGACGCGCCGTCCCTGGCGTCCGGCGCGACCTCCTCGGCCGTCAGCGCGTACCCGGTCGACGGCGTGTCCAGCGCCGCCGCGAAGATCACGCCGTAGACGCGGCCCTCGGTGGACAGCAGCGGCCCGCCGGAGTTGCCCGGCTCGACCTTCCCGCGGATCGCGTAGATCTCGCGGCTGACCTGCCCGGCGTGGTAGATGTCCGGGCCGCGCGCGGTCTGCCGGGCGCGGATCCGGGCGGCGCCCGGCGTGAACGGCTGGTTCTTCGGGAACCCGGCGATGATCGCGCTGTCGCGGACCCGCGCCTCCCCGGCGAACTTCAGCGGCTGCGCGTCCAGCTCCGGCACGTACAGCACCGCGATGTCGCGCTTCGGGTCGTACAGCACGACGCGGCCGCGGGTCCGGTTCCCGGTGCGGGACTCCACGATCGACGGCCCCTGGGCGCCCGCGACGACGTGCGCGTTCGTCATGATGTGCTGCGGCGCGAACACGAACCCGGTGCCCTCGATGCGGCGCTGGCACTGCGGCGCGGTGCTGACGACCTTGACGATGCTGTTCTTGGCCTCGCGGAGGCCCGCGGTGTTGAGCACCGACTCGTCCGGCGGCGGCACCTGCACCACCGACTCGCCGCCGAGCCCGTTGAACACCTGCGGGAACTCACTGCTCTTCACGAACCCCTGGAACGAGGTGAACCAGGTCTGCGCCTGCGCGGGCATCACCCCGTTGATGCCCTTTATGATCGTCGAGCCCTTGACCTGGGTGCGCACCGGCTTGAACTCCGAGTTCGCCACCAGGTTGCCGAAGAACCAGGCGACGACCAGCAGCGACAGCGCGCTGACGAAGGTGCCGCCGACCGCGTCGGCGGTGCGCGCGTTCAGCCCCGTCACCCGGTTGCGCAGCACCGCGCCGACGGAGGAGGCGATCAGCTGCCCGAGCGTGGCGGCCAGGAAGGCGACCACGATGGCCAGCAGCGCCTGCTGCGCGGCCCCGTTCACCGTGGCCTCGGCGATCGGCGGTGCGATCAGCACCCCGATCACGCCGCCGCCGACGAAGCCGACGAAGCTCAGCAGGCTGACGATGAAGCCCTGCCGGTACCCCGAGACTCCGAACAGCACGACGAGCACGAGCAGGATGAGATCGAGAACGTGGTCGTGCAGCACCGCTTCACCGTATAGGGCGCCGGGCCTGCTTCACGTCCCCTCAACGGACCAGTTTGGAGTGCGGCGGATGACCGTGCAGTGCGACGCGGCGCGGGCCCCGTCCGTACCCGGGATGACGCCGGCTCCCTGACCTGCGCGGACTCCGGGCGGGTCGGGAACGGTCCAGGCGGGGTGGCGCCCGGGGTCAGCCGCGGGACGCGAGGGACAGCACCTCGGGCGGCAGGTCCTCGACGCGACTCGCGTCCCAGGGGCGGTCCCAGCCGCCCGCGACCAGCACCTGCGTCAGCACCGCCGCCGTGAACCCCCACACCAGCATGCCGCCGGCGCGGAACGCCGGGCCCATCTTGATCCCGGACGGGTGCCGGACCGTCAGCCGGTTCGCCGGGTCGGCCAGATCGGCGATCGGGACCCGGGCGACCAGCGCGACCTCGCCCGGATGGCCGGGCGCGACCTCCGACGGCTCCCGCCACCAGCCCGCGACGGGTGTGACGCGGTGCCGGCTGTGCGACAGGTACAGCTCGGGGAGCGTGCAGAGCACGTCCACGCCGGACGGCTCGACGCCGGCCTCCTCCCACGCCTCCCGCAGCGCCGCCGCGACCGGCCCGTCGTCGCCGGGGTCGATCCGGCCGCCGGGGAACGCGGGCTGCCCGGCGTGCTTGGACAGCGTCGCGGCCCGCTCGGTGAGCAGCACGTCCGGGCCGTCCGGGCCCTCGCCGAACAGGATCAGCACGGCGGCGGCGCGGGCTCCGGGCGCCGGTTCGAACATCGGCGGGACCGGCAGCCGCGGCGCCTCGGCGCGGAACCGGTCGAGCCACGGCGGGCAGGTGGATGCGATCTCGGTCACGCCACTCCCAACTCCGGAACGCCCGCGTTCCTTCCCGGCGGGAACGGTTCCATCCCCGCCGGTCACGAGAACGGGCCCGGCTTGACGAGCTTGCGGGCGGTCTCGGCGTCGACCGGGCCCGTCCCGTAGGCCGGGCAGTCCCTGGCGAGCGGGCAGGCACCGCAGGCGGGACGGCGCGCGTGGCAGATCCGGCGGCCGTGCCAGATCAGCCGGTGCGACAGCATCGTCCAGTCCTTGCGGGGGAACATCTCCCCGATCTCCTTCTCGACCTTGACCGGGTCGTCCTCGGCGGTCCAGCCGAACCGGACGACCAGGCGCCCGAAGTGGGTGTCGACGGTGATGCCGGGCACGTCGAACGCGTTGCCCAGCACGACGTTCGCGGTCTTGCGGCCGACGCCCGGCAGCGTGACGAGGTCCTCCAGCCGGCCCGGGACCTCGCCGCCGAACCGGTCGCGGAGCGCGGCCGACAGCCCCATCACCGACTTGGTCTTGGCGCGGAAGAACCCGGTCGGCTTCAGCAGCGCCTCGACGTCCTCGGGGTCGGCGGCGGCCAGGTCCTCCGGCGTCGGGTACTTCGCGAACAGCGCCGGGGTCGTCAGGTTCACCCGCTTGTCGGTGGTCTGGGCCGACAGCACGGTCGCGACGAGCAGCTGGAACGGGGTGCCGAAGTCCAGCTCGCAGTGCGCGTCGGGGTAGGTCTCGGCGAGCACCCGGTTCATCCGGCGGGCGCGCCGCACCAGCCCGATCCTGGTCTCGTTCCGGAACCTGCGCGCCCGCGCCGCCCCGCCCTGCACCTGCGACCGCTCCGTCGTCATACGGCAAGCCTAGGACCTCGCCGGTACCGGCGGCGGCGAAGAAATTTCGGGCCAAGCGCGTAATCGCGGCGGGTTCCCGCCGTCTCTTCAGCACGTAGTACCCCGCGAAGGAGATCTCATTGTCTGAGTCCAGCCAGGTGGTTTCCCTTCCCGCGCGCCGCATCGACCTCGGGCTGTCGTTCGACGGCTCCGCCCGGCTGGCCGCTCGGCTGCGCCCCCAGGTGCCCGCCGTCGCCGAGGAGGCGGCGCGCCGGATCGAGAAGCGGCTCCCCGAGTTCGTCCGGCCGCACGACCCCCGCTACGGCCGGGTCATGGAGGCGGCGGTGGAGTGCGCGATCGGCCACTTCCTGGACCTGCTGGCCGACCCCGGCGTCTCGTCGGCCGACGTGCTGGACTTCTGGCGGCGGGTCGGCGCCGGCGAGGCGGGCGAGGGGCGCACGCTCGACGCCTGGCAGACGGCGGTCCGGATCGGCGCCGGGGTCGCGGTCGAGGAGCTCACCGAGCGCGCCGGGCGGCTCGGCTACCGGGCCGACGCGTCCACCATGGCGGGCATCACGCACGCGATGTTCGACTACATGAACCAGCTCGCGGCGGCCGTCTCCGAGGGGCACGCCGACGCCGCCGCGCGGGCGGCCGGGTCGCAGCAGGACCACCGGCGGCGGCTGCTGGACCTGCTGCTGGACGACCCCGCCCCCGCCGCCCGGGACCTGCGGGAGGCGGCCGGCGAGGCGTCCTGGCCGCTGCCCCGGACGGTCGCGGCCGTGGCGCTGCGCGAGCGCGGCCCCGAGACGCGGCGGCCGTCGCTGCCGCCGGACGTGCTGCTCGGCCTGCACCGCGCCGAGCCGTGCCTGATCGTCCCGGACCCGGAGGGGCCCGGCCGCTCGCGGCTGCTGGAGCGGCGGCTGGACGGCTGGAGCGCCGCGATCGGTCCGGCCGTGGAGCTGACCGGGGCGGCGCGGTCGCTGCGCTGGGCGCGCGACGCGCTGGACCTGGCCGACCAGGGCCTGATCGACCGGGATCCGCTCGCCCCGGACACCCCGATCGCCGCCGAGCTGCACATGCCGATCATCGTGATGATGCGGGAGCGGGACCTGGTCGAGAAGGTGATCGAGCGCCGGCTCGCGCCGCTGCTGGCGGCGCGCCCGGCGCAGCGGCACCGGCTCGCCGAGACGCTGCTGGCCTCGCTGGAGTGCGGGTTCAACGCGACGGCGGTCTCCGGCCACCTGCACGTGCACCCGCAGACCGTCCGGTACCGGTTCCGGCAGCTGGAGGACCTGTTCGGCGACAGCATCAACGCGACGTCGGACCGGCTGGAGCTGCACATGGCGCTGCGGGCGTGGCTCGCCCTCAATCCCGAGCCGTCCGCGCGCGAGCAGCTCCGCTACGGCTGACCGCCTCCGGTGTGCGCGGGGACGGTCAGTTCACGGCCCAGCCCTGGGCGGCCATCCCCGCGTACGAGGACGGTTTGAGCGTCACCGGCTGCAGGCCCGACCAGCTCGCCTGGAGGAACCAGCCGTCGCCGTTGGCGAGCCGGTACACGCCGCCGAACTGCACCAGCTTCCACACCTGGTTCGCGCCGCCGCAGGAGGCCATCACCACGGAGTACTGCTGGCCGCCCTCCCACATGGGCCCCGCCGAGAGCTGCCCGCGCGCCATGCACTTCCCGGTGGACACGCTGGTCAGGGTGAAGCCACCCGAGGTGTTCTTGCGGCGCCACGTCGTCGCGGTGCCGCTGCACGCCCGCTGGACGACGTTCGTCCCGCTCGGGGCCAGGCAGGACTGGAGGGTCGTGTTGCGCACGCGGTACGGGCCGGTCCCCGCCGGATCCGCGGCGGCGGGCGCGCCGTTCGGGCCGCCGGGCCGCCCGCGTCCGGCGGACTTCTTCCCGGACGCGTGGTCGGGCGCCACCCCCTCCCGGTCGGGCGCGGCCGTGCTCGCGGGGGACGCCGACGTGGTGGACGGCGGCGCGGCGCGGGGCGTGCCCGGCGGCTCGTCGCCGCCGCCCGTGCCGAGCAGGACGGCCAGGACGCCCGCCGCCGTGGCCGCCGCGACCCCCGCCGGGACGGCCCAGGCGGGGAACGACGCGGCGGGGGCGAGGCCCCCGAACGGGGCGGCCGGTGCGGCCAGCAGCACGGCGCCGATCGGGAGCGCCCGCCGCAGCCGCCCGTTCAGATCGGCCATCTCCTCCGCGGTACGGCGGCACCGCTCGCAGGACTCAAGGTGACGGCGGAGCGCGCGGCCGCGGCGTCGCCCCGGGCGGCGGACGGACGCGGCGAGCTGCGCGGTGTACTCGGCGCAGTCCGGATGCCCCTCGCAGCTCGCGGCGAGGTACGCCTGCCGGAGCCCCTCGCGGGCCCGGAAGGACAGCTGGGCGACCGCGCCCGCCTCCATCCCGAGGATCTCCGCGACGCGCTGGACGGGCTCGTCCTCGATGACGGTGTGCCACAGGACGGTCTGCCACCGCTCGGGCAGCGACCGGAACGCGCGGACGAGGGCGTCCAGCTCGTCGACGTCGGGCAGCTCCTCGGGCGGGCCGTCGGCCCACTCGGCGACCTGGTCGGTGACGACGGTGCGGCGGTCGGAGCGCGCCCAGTCCACGGCGGCGTTCCGCACGACCGTGTAGAGGTACGGCCGGCACGCCTCGCGCGGGCCGCGGCCCTGCCGCAGCGCCGCCAGCGTCCGGGCGAACGCCTCGCTGGCGAGGTCCTCGGCGAGGTACTGGTCGCGGACGAGCCCGCGGGCGTAGCCGAGGACCGCCGCGTGATGCCGCCGGTACAGCTCGTCCGACGCCCGTTCGTCGCCCGCGCCGGCGGCGGCCGCGAGATCGGCGTCCGGCTCGGTCCCCGCGCCTGTCACCACGACGACATCCAACCCAGAGCACACATCTGATCACAACCCTCGTAGGTCGCCATCCGCCGCACCATAAGACGCCCGATTACTCACTTAATTACGAGGTTTTCGGAAGTTTCCTGAGCATCAGGACCCGTACCCCGGCCCACGTTAAAAAGACGGGTATGTTTTTTTATGCTACGGTCCCGGCATGATCTACGACTCCGCACGCTGGACGGCCACCCTGGCGGGCCGGCGCGTGCTGATCACCGGCGCGGCGCGCGGCATCGGCGCGGCGCTCGCCGCCCGGCTGCACGAGCGCGGCGCGCGAGTCGCCCTGGCCGGCCTCGAACCGGACCTGCTCGCCCCCGTCGCCGCCGGCTGCGGGGACGCCCCCTGGTGGACCTGCGACGTGACCGACCGCCCCCGGGTCCGCACCGTCGTGGACGAGGCGGCGCGCGCGCTCGGCGGCCTGGACGTCGTTGTCGCCAACGCCGGTGTCGCCGCGCAGATGCCGGTGATCGGCGGCGATCCGGCCGTGCTGGAGCAGAGCCTGCGGGTCAACGTGCTCGGCGCCCACAACACGCTGTCGGCCGCCGGCCCCCACATCAGCCACCGACGCGGCTACGCCCTGACCATCGCGTCGCTCGCCGCCGCCGTCCACCTCCCGCTGCTCGGCGCCTACAGCGCGTCCAAGGCGGCGGCCGAGGCCCTCGGCGACACGCTGCGCATCGAGCTGCGGCCGTGGGGCGCGAAGGCCGGCGTCGCCTACTTCGCCGAGCTCGACACCGACATGACCAGCCGCGGTTTCGGCACCGAGGCCGCCGCGGCCCTCGCCCAGGGCACGCGCGGGGCGATGGTGTCGCGGGTCGCGCCCCTCAAGGCCGGGATCGACGCGCTGGAACGCGGGATCGCCCGCCGGTCCCGCCGGATCGTCGCGCCGTGGTGGGTGGCGGGGGCGCTGCCCGCGCACGCGGCGCTCCAGCCCCTGCTGGACCGGCTCGTCCAGCCGGGCCTGCGCCGCGCGCTGGAGATCGCGCGCGACGAGCACGCCGCCCTGACCACCCCGCAAGCGGACCGCGCGCTGTGACCGCCGCACCGGACGCGCCGCGGGTGGCGCCGGGCGGCGTCCGCGACGTCGGGCCGCTCAACTGGCTGATCTGCGCGGTGTCCGGCCGGGTCGCCGGGACCGGGCCGCCCAACCTGTTCCTGACCCTGGCGCGGCAGCGCGGCCTGTTCCGCGGCTGGCTCTGGTTCGGCGGGCGGCTCATGCCGGGCGGCAGGCTCAAGCGCCGCGAGACCGAACTGGTGATCCTGCGCGTCGCCCACCTGCGCGACTGCCGCTACGAGTTCGACCACCACGTGCGGCTCGCCCGCCGCGCCGGGGTCCGCTCCGCGGACGTCGAACGCCTCAAGGAGGGCCCGGACGCCGGCGGCTGGACCCCGCGCGAGCAGGCGATCCTCACCGCCGCCGACGAGCTGCACCACCGTCAGGACCTGTCCGACGAGACCTGGGCGCGCCTCCGCGCCCGGCTCACGGAGGCGGAGTGCGTCGAGCTGTGCATGCTCGCCGGCCACTACGAGATGCTCGCGACGGTGATCACCGCGCTCCGCGTGCGCCCCGACCACCCCCGCCCGCGACGCTGACTCCGGCCCCGGCCCGACCCCCAGCCCCCAGGAGGTCCCGAATGCGCACCCGACGGTTCATCACCACGACGCTGCTGCTCACGGGGACCCCCGGCCTGGTCCTCGCCGGAGCGGGGCGGCCCGCCGCCGCCGCGCCGACCACGGCGTCCGTGCGGTTCGCCGACGCGGCGGGCATCCGCGTGGAGCGGGTCCAGCGGATCGACGACCGGCAGTACGCGATCCGGGTCGGCACCGCCGCCCTGGGACGGGCCGTGGACGTCCGCGTCCTGCTCCCGGCGGGCTACGACCCGTCGAAGACCGCGCGGTATCCCGTCCTGTACCTGTTCCACGGGACGGGCGGGCGCGCGTCCGACTGGGTCCGGAAGGGCGGCGCCGAGGCCACCACCGCCGGGAGACCGCTGATCACCGTCATGCCGGACGCCGGATTCGACGGGGACGGCGGCGGCTGGTTCACCGACTGGGCGGACCCGGGTACGAAACTCGGCCCGTCCCGGTGGGAGACGTTCCACGTCGGGCAGCTCGTCCCCTGGATCGACCGCAACCTGCGGACCGTGGCGGCCCGGCGGGGCAGGGCCGTCGCGGGCCTGTCGCAGGGCGGGTTCGGCGCGATGAGCTACGCCGCCCGGCATCCCGACATGTTCGGCTCCGCGACCTCGTTCTCCGGCGCCCCCGACATCGCCCACGACCCGCTCACCGCCGCCGGAGCGTACGGCGTGATCTCCTACGTCGCCGCCGTGGAGGACGGCGTCCCGCCCGACGCGGTCTTCGGCTCGCGGGTCGCCGACGCGGTCAACTGGCGCGGCCACGACCCCGCCACCCTCGCCGCCAACCTGCGCGGGACCCGGCTGTCGCTCTACACCGCCACCGGCCTCCCCGGCCCGCTCGACCAGGGGGTGCCCGACCCGGCGGCGGTGGGGATCGAGGCCCTCACCCACCAGTCGACCCTGACCTTCCACCGCCGGATCCAGCGGCTGGGCATCCCGAGCCGGTTCGACGACTACACCTTCGGCACCCACACGTTCCCGTACTGGGCACGGGACCTGCGCGAGGAGATCGGCCCGCTGATGAGCGCGTTCGCCCACCCGTCCCGCCCGCCGGCGCGCGTCTCGTACGAGTCGATCGACCGGACCTGGACACAGTGGGGCTGGACGATCTCCCTCGACAGGCGCGCACCCCGGGAGTTCAGCCGGCTCAGCGGCGCCACGTCCGCCGGCTTCACCCTGAGGTCGAGCGGCACCGCGACCGTCACGACGCCGCCGTCCTACCGTCCGGGCGCCCGCTACACCGTCACGGTCGGAGGCCGCCGCGTCACGGCCACGGCCGCCGCCTCCGGCCGCCTCACCGTCACCCTCCCGCCGAACCCCTGGGTCACCACGGTCCGCGCCGAGATCGCCCGGCGCTGACTCAGCCGTCGAGGACACCGGAGCGGGCGAGGGCGCGCACGTGCTCGACGATCGGGGGGCCGACGGCGCGCAGGGCCGCCACGTCACCGGACGCGACCGCGGGCGTCACCATCGTCCCGACCGCCGCGACCACGACCTGGCAGGCGAACCGCGCCCGCTCCCCGGACGCGCCCATCAGGTCGGCGAGCGCCGCCGCCAGGTCGCGCTGGACGGCCGACCGGCGCGCCACGGCCTCCGGGCCGGCGGCGAACACCTCCACCAGGAACACCCGCGCGTAGCCGGGCTCGGACGCGAGGACGTCCAGGTAGACGGTGATCGCCCGCTCGAACCGGTCGGCGGGGTCGGCGCCGCCCTGCGCCGCCTCCGCGAGCCGGTCCCGGACCAGCTCGCCGGCCTGGTCGAACGCCGCCATGAAGCAGTCGAGCTTGGAGGAGAACAGCCGGTAGAAGCTCTGCCGGGACACCCGGGCCCGCTTCAGCACGTCCTCCACGGACGTGCCGGCGTACCCCTTCTCGGTCATCGCCTCGGCCATCGCCGCCAGCAGGCGCCCCCGGTGGACGCGGTCGACCTCCGCACGGGACAGCGCGTGGCGGCCCCGCGGGAGCCGGGCGGGCGAGGACTGCGGCACGGTGATCACGATAGAGCACCCGCCCGCGGCGCTGGGCCGTCCGGAAAACGGGGAAGAGACCGGTGTGATGGCATTCACCGGATGGTCCGTACACTGGGCGAACGGGATCGTGGAGGCGGTCCTGCGTTTCGGCGCGCCGTGACCCTACCTTCACGTACGCGGTGGGACGTACGTCACACTATGCATGTAGGTGTTCGAGGAGGAGAAGCGTGACCGACCGCGACGTGGACGTTCTGAGCAGAGCCCCGCTCTTCGAGGCCCTCGACGAGCAGGGTGCCAAGGCGCTGCGCGCCAACGTGACGGAGGTGCGTCTGGCACGCGGTCAGACGCTCTTCAACGAGGGGGAGACGGGCGACCGGCTGTACGTCGTCCTGGAAGGCAAGATCAAGCTGACCCGGACGGCGCCCGACGGCCGCGAGAACCTGCTGAGCGTGCTCGGCCCGAGCGAGATGTTCGGCGAGCTGTCGCTGTTCGACCCGCGGCCCCGCACCGCGAGCGCGATCGCGGTGACCGAGTGCCGGCTGGCCGGGCTCGGGCACGACGACCTGCGGCCGTGGCTGACCGGGCACCCCGAGGTCGCCGTGCAGCTGCTACGCGCGCTCGCCCAGCGGCTTCGCAAGACCAACGACGTGATGGCCGACCTGGTCTTCACCGACGTGCCGGGCCGGGTCGCGAAGGCGCTGCTGGACCTCGCCGAGCGGTTCGGGCAGCCGTCCGAGGCGGGCCTGCACGTGCACCACGACCTCACCCAGGAGGAGCTGGCGCAGCTCGTCGGCGCGTCCCGGGAGACGGTCAACAAGGCCCTCGCCGACTTCGCGCAGCGCAACTGGCTGCGGATCGAGGCGCGCGCCGTGGTGATCCTGGACATCGAGCGGCTGCGCAAGCGCTCCAAGTAGGGGCGCCGCCGGCCGCCCGGCCGTCCCGGCCCCCGCTCAGCGGCGCGCGGAGGGTCAGGCCGGAGCGTCAGCGGCGTTCGTTCAGGTAGTCCAGCTGCGACTGGACGGACCACTCGGCCGCCGGCCACAGCGACCTGTCGACGTCCGCGTAGACGATCTCGACGACCTCGCGGGCGGTGCCGGCGCCGGCCGCGACGGCGGCCTCGACCTGCGCGAGGCGCTCGCGGCGGTGGTCGATGTAGTGGTCGAGGGCGGCCAGCGGGTCGTCCAGTTTCGGGCCGTGTCCGGGGAGGATCACGGCCGCGTCCCGCTCGGCGGAGAACGCCCGCAGCCGGTCCAGCGAGCTCAGGTAGTCGCCGAGCCTCCCCTCCAGCACGGTGGTCCCGTAGCCGAGGACGGTGTCCCCGGTGAGGACGGCGCGGTCCGCCGGCAGCCAGAACGTGAGCGAGTCGTCGCTGTGGCCCGGGGTCTCCATGATCCGCAGTTCGAGGCCGCCGGTGGTGACGACGTCGCCCTCGCCGAGCCCCTCGTCGCCGAGCCGGTGCCGCGGGTCGAGGGCCCGCACCTTGACGCCCGTCCCCTTGTCGCCCCCCGCGAGCTCGGCGAACCGCGCGGCGCCCGCCGAGTGGTCGGGGTGGCCGTGGGTGAGCAGGACGAGCCCGACCCGCCGCCCCTGCCCCGCGATCAGGTCGGCGACGCGGCGCAGGTGCTTGCCGTCCTTGGGGCCGGGGTCGACGACGACGACCTCCTCGGCGCCGGGCTCCCCGATGATCCAGGTGTTGGTGCCGTCCAGGGTCATCGCGGACGGGTTCGGCGCGAGCACACAGGTCGCCCGTTCCGTACCCATCCCATCGATCTCGCTCATATCGCCCATCCTGCCCGAGGCCCGATCGGGGTGGCGGACCGGGTTCCAGCCGAGTGCCTCCAGGCGCCGCAGCGCGGACGTGCCCGCCAGCCGCCACATGACGGCCCGCGACCAGCCTCCACGAGCGGGCACCCGGCGCGGCACGTCCCGGCTAGCCCTTCGGGTAGTACTCGGCGGCCTTCTCGGGCAGCACCAGCCACGCCTCGCCGTCGATGATCTCGGCGGTGGGCTCGTGCACGATGATCTCGCGCGGCGCGGCGAGCGCGTCCGCGACCGTGTCGAACGCCGCCAGCTCGCTCAGCGTCGCCAGCGTCGGCGGCAGCATGAACCACTCGCCGGCCTGCGCCCGCTCCACGGCCTCCGCCGGACGCACCCACGCGACCTGGTCGGCCTCGGTGCTGACGTCGCGCGCGCGCTGCCCCTCGGGCATCGCGGCGACGAAGAACCGGGTGTCGTAGCGCTTCGGCTCGATCTTCGGGGTGATCCAGTGCGCCCACGGGCGCAGCAGGTCCGAGCGCAGCACGAGGCCGCGCCGGTCCAGGAACCCGCCGAACGACTGGGACCGGTCCAGCAGCGCCTGCCGGTCGGCCTCCCAGTCGTCGCCGCGGGTGTCGTCCACGACGGAGTCGCCGGTCGGGCCGGCCAGCAGGACCAGCGTCTCCTCGAACGTCTCCCGGACCGCCGCGCACACCAGCTCGCGGGCGGTCTTCTCGTCGGCCTTGAACGCCGCGCCCCACTCGGCGGGCGACGGCCCGGACCAGGCGAGGTCGGCCTCGCCGTCGCGCGGGTCGACCGAGCCGCCGGGGAAGACGTAGGCGCCGGGCGCGAACGCCATGGACCGCACCCGGCGCAGCATGAACGCCTGAAGCCCGTGCCGGTCGTGGTCGCGCAGGACGACGACGGTGGCGGCGTGCCGGGCGGGGGCCGGCTGCGCCCTGCCGGACAGGATGTCGTCGATCTGGTCCCGCATCGTCTCCGGCAGCTTCAGCCCGTTCACCATCGCCCCGCCCCACTCGTCGCACTCATGGCGGTTCATTCGGACATACCGAATGGCGTTCCGTCAAGCCCGGCGACAGGTCCGGCGGCCGGTCCGGGCGCGGGTCAGGAGACCTCGGCGATCAGCTCGACCTCGACGGGCACGTTGCGCGGCAGCACGGCGACGCCCACGGCGCTGCGGGCGTGCTTGCCCGCGTCCCCGAACACCTCGCCCAGCAGGTCGCTGGCGCCGTTGATCACCTGCGGCTGGCCGTAGAAGTCCGGGGCGGACGCGACGAACCCGACGACCTTGACGATCCGCACCACCCGCGACAGCTCGCCGAGCTCGGCCTTCAGCGCCGCGACGCAGTTCAGCGCGCAGATCCGGGCCTGCTCGGCGGCCACCTCGGCGGAGACCTCGGCGCCCACCTTGCCGGTCACCTTGATCTCGCCCTTCACCAGCGGGACCTGCCCGGAGGTGTAGACGAGCGAGCCCGTCCGCGCGGTCGGCACGTACGACGCCAGCGGCGTGACGGCCTCGGGCAGCTCCAGCCCCAGCTCGATGATGCGCTCTTCGGGCGTGCTCATGGCGTTCCTCCTCGTTGAGGCGTTCTCACGTGCTTGCGGTGACCTTCGGCAGGCTACGACTGGATCTCGCGCTTGAAGTAGGCCACCAGGTTCTCCGGGTTCGGGCCCGGCAGGACGGTGACGAGCTCCCACCCGTCCTGGCCCCAGTTGTCGAGGATCTGCTTGGTCGCGTGCACCAGCAGCGGAACGGTCGCGTACTCCCACTTCTTCATGGGTTTCAGCCTAGCGATCAGCGGGTCGCGCCCCCGCCGGAACCCGCCCTCAGAGCACCGCCACCAGCGCGCCCGCGGCGGCGGCCTCCACGCAGAAGTAGAACCACGTCGGGTAGAAGCCGCCGGACCGGTCCGCGGCCCATCCGACGAGGCGCCCGGCGGCCATCCCGCCGAGCGCGCACGCCACCGAGATGACGGCGCCCTGCCGCACGCCATGCGCGTCGGCCGCCGCCGCGGCGAGCAGTCCCGCCATCGCGACGCCGAACCCCCCGTAGACGGCGCGGACCTCCGTCCGGGCGGCGGGCGACCCCAGGACGACCCCGAACGGCCTGATCAGCGCGGCCGGCGCGGCGAGGCCGTAGACCCCCATCCCGAGGAAGAAGACCGCGACGACCGCGATCACGGCGGTGGGCATGCTCGACCTCCGGGGTTCGCCGAATGCGTTCACCCCGGAGCATGGCGCGCCGCGCCGGACCGGCGCTTCCAAGAACGTGCTGCGCCCGCGCGCCGTACCGGCTTGCCAGCGGCCTGGCCGCACCGGCTTGTGCCGCGCCGGGAGCGCGCCCTTGGCCTTGCCGGGGTCAGTCGGTGGCGGTCGCGTCGTAGTGTTCGCGGGCGGTGCGGATCTCGGCGATGTTGTGCTCGGCGAAGTGCCGGACGGACGCCAGCAGCGGCACGAGGCGCTCGCCCAGCAGCGTCAGCGTGTACTCGACCTGGACCGGCACGGACGGGGTGACGCTGCGCGCCACGAACCCGTCCCGTTCGAGGGAGCGGAGCGTCTGCGTGAGCATCTTGGCGCTGACGCCCGGCAGGGCGCGCGCGAGGTCGGCGTACCGGCGCGACCCCTGCGTCAGCTGGAACACCACCACCGAGGTCCACTTGTTGCCGAGGACGGCCAGGACGTCATGGGTCGGGCAGGCGTCCATGTAGGAGTCGAAGGCGGCCTTCGCCTCGCGCCGCCGTTCGGCCGCGGTCATCGTCGTCATGCTGCGGACTCACCTCCGGGTGCCGATCGCACTCCGAAGTAACCTCTTCCGCCGTCGCGATGTTCCGGGCGACAGTGGCCGTACCGCGGGGGCCTTCCCCGCTTCCCTCCCACGTCAGGAACGGAGTTTCGGCATGCGCGCGATCATCGTGGAGAAGCCCGGCGGACCGGCCGCGCTGGAGGTCGCCGAGGTCGGGGAGCCGAGCCCGGGACCCGGGCAGGTGCGGATCCGGACGGCGGCGGCCGGCGTGAACCCGGTGGACGCGGCGACCCGCGCCGGGCTGCTCGCCGACGCGGGGCTGATGCCCCCGTTCGGCTCGCGGGGCCCGATCGGCATCGGCTGGGACGTCGCCGGGACCGTCGACGCGGTCGGCCCGGACGTCACCCGGTTCGCGCCCGGCGACCCGGTCGTCGGGCTCCGGGACCGGCTGGACGTCCCGCTCGGCGCCTACGCGGACGCGATCGTCCTGGACGCGTCCGCCGTCGCGCGCGCGCCGCGCTCCGCGTCCCCCGCCGAGGCCGCGACGCTCCCGCTGAACGGGCTCACCGCGTCGCAGGCCCTCGACCTGCTGGACCTCCCGGCCGGCGGGACGCTGCTGGTCACGGGCGCGGCGGGCGCGCTCGGCGGGTTCGCGGTCCAGCTCGCCGTGCTGCGCGGGCTGCGGGTCGTCGCAGCGGCGTCGGAGGCGGACGAGGCGCTGGTGCGCGAGCTGGGCGCGGAGTGGTTCGTCCCGCGCGGCGTCCACCTCGGCGACGCGGTGCGCGCGCTCGTGCCGGGCGGGGTGGACGGGGCGCTGGACGCGGCGCTCCTGTCGGTCTCGGCGCTCGACGCGGTGCGGGGCGGCGGCGTGTTCGTCGCGGTGAGCGGCGGTCCGGCCGCCCCGGTGCCGCTGCGCGGCATCACCGTCCACAACGTGTGGATAAGGGCGGACGGCGCGCGGCTGGAGCAGCTGTCCGCGCTCGTCGACGCGGGGCGCCTCGCGCTCCGCGTCGCCGGGACGTTCCCGCTGGAGGAGGCCGCCAAGGCGCACGAGCGGCTGGAGGCGGGCGGGCTGCGCGGGCGGCTCGTCCTCACCGCCGCCTGACCCGGCTCGCCGCCGGTGGGCCCGGCCGGCGTCCTGCCCTGGGCCGGCGTCCTGACCGGGGCTGACGCCGCCGGGCCCCCGGCGGTCAGCGAGCGGTGCGCCGCCGGTCAGGGCGTCCGCCGAGTCTCTGTGTCAACGACGACGAACGGAGACGACGATGACCATGAACGTGCTGATCTCGGGTGCGAGCATCGCGGGCCCCTCCCTGGCCTACTGGCTGAGCCGCCACGGCCACCGGGTCACGGTCGTGGAGCGGGCCCCGGGCATCCGCCCCGGCGGGCAGGCCGTGGACTTCCGCGGCGAGGTCCACCTGAGCGTGCTCGAGAAGATGGGCGTCCTGGACGAGATCCGGCGGCGGCAGACGCACGGCGGGGCGCTCGACATGGTCGACGCCGAGGGCCGGGTCCAGGTCAGCCTGCCGGACTCCTTCACCGGCGGCGACGTGGAGATCCACCGCGGCGACCTCGCCGAGATCCTCTACACGCTGACCCGCGACCGCGTCGAGTACGTCTTCGGCGACTCGATCGCGACCATGACCGACACCGGGGACCGCGTGGACGTCACCTTCGAGCACGCGGCGCCCCGCGCGTTCGACCTGGTCATCGGCGCGGACGGGCTGCACTCCAACGTCCGGCGGCTCGCGTTCGGGGACGAGTCGCGGTACGTCAAGGACTCCGGCCACCACGTCGCGATCTTCGAGGCGCCGAACCGGCTCGGCCTCGACACCGGCAAGCTGTACAGCGAGGTCGGGCGCGGCGTGTCGGTCTACCCGACGCGCGGCGGCGCCGGCGCGAACGTGATGTGCGTGTTCACCGACGACCGCCTCGGGCCGCACCACCGCGACGTGGACGGGCAGAAGCGCGCGCTGGCCGACCGGTTCCAGGGGATGGGCTGGCACACCGGCACCCTGCTGCAGGACATGTGGAACGCCCCGTACTTCTACTGCGACTCGATCAGCATCGTCCGGATGGACTCCTGGACGAAGGGCCGCGTCGCGCTGCTCGGCGACGCCGGGTACGGCGCGACCTGCGGCGGGATGGGCACCGGGCTGGCGGTCGTCTGCGCGTACGTGCTGGCCGGGGAGCTGGCGGCCGCCGGCGGCGACCACCGCGCCGCGTTCGCCGCCTACGAGAAGGCGATCAAGAAGTTCACCACGGCGTGCCAGCGGGTCGCGGGCGGCGCCGGGTCGTTCTTCGCGCCGAAGAGCGCGGGCTCGCTGCGCCGCCGCGCCACCCTGTACAAGCTGCTGACCAGGGGCCCGCTGACGAAGGTCCTCGACAAGCTGGCGACGCAGGCCGCCACCGCGATCAAGCTGAAGGACTACCCCGACCCGGCGCTCGCGGCATGACGGCGGGCCCCCGCGGCCCGGCCGTCACCCCTCTCGGGCCTCCTGCTCGGCGCGCACCATGACGCGCCGCAGGAGGTCCGACAGCGTGCGGCGCTCGTCCGCGGTGAGGCCGCCGAGCAGCCGGTACTCCTCGTGCCCGACGCCGCCCATCGCGCCGAGCCACGCGGCGCGCCCCTCCTCGGTCAGCTCGACCAGGACGCGCCGCCGGTCCGTCGCCGACGGGGTCCGGCGGACGAACCCGCGCCGCTCCAGCGCGTCCAGCCGGCCGGTGACCGAGTTCGGCGGCATGCCGAGGTCGGCGGCGAGCTCCGACGGGGCGGCTCGGCCGTGCCGGCCGCCGAGCGCCTGCAGCGTGTCGTACTCGTGCCGGTGCAGGTCGTACTCCAGGAGCGACCGGTCCTTCACCCGCCTGATGTGCTCGACGAAGCGGATCATCCGGGTGACGGAGCCCTCGATGTCGGGATCGAGGTCGGTCAGGATCCGCGTCCACCGCGCGACGTGCTCGTCGGTCCGGTCGCGCGGCTCGCCCGCGCCGGCCCGGTCGCGCGGGGCCGCCGCGCCGCTCCGGTCGCGCGGTCCGGGCCCGCCGTCCCCGCCGCCGTCCCTGCTGCCGTCCATGCACGGATCGTACGACCCTCGCTACTTCGGCAGCGAATAATTCTTTGACGAATAGTTCGGTGGCGAATTACATTGCCGCCATGGCCCACCCGCTGCGCGGCCGCGACTTCCGGCTGCTGTTCACCGCCCGCGTGCTGTCCCTCACCGGCGACGCCGCCGTGCCCGCCGCGCTCGCCCTCGCCGTGCTGCGCGCCACCGGCTCCACGTCCGCGCTCGCCCTCGTGCTCGGCTGCGCGATGGTGCCGCGCCTGCTCCTGCTGCCCGTCGGCGGCGTCCTCGCCGACCGGCTCAACGCCCGCACGGTCGCCGTCGCCACCGACCTCGCCGGCTGCGGCGCCCAACTGTTCGCCGCGATCGAGCTGCTCGGCGGGCACCCCCGGCTCTGGCACCTCGCCGCCGCCCAAGCGGTCGGCGGCGCCGCGTCGGCCTTCCAGACCCCGACGATCTCCCCCATGATCACCGGCACGGTCGAGGCCGGCGGGCTGCGGAAGGCCAACGCCCTGCTCGGCACCGCCAACGGCGCCACCCGCCTGGCCGGGCCCGCGCTCGCCGGCACCCTCGTCCTCACCGCCGGGCCCGGCTGGACGTTCCTGCTCGACTCCGCCTCGTTCGCCGCCAGCGCCGCGCTGCTCGCCCTCGCCCGCGTCCGCCGCGCCCCCGCCCCGGACCGCGCGGACGGCGGATCGGGCCGCCGCCTGCTCCGCGACCTCGCCGAAGGCTGGGGCGAGGTCCGCTCCCGCGACTGGTACTGGACGAGCCTGATCGCGCACGCGGCCTGGAACGGCGCGTCCGCCGTGCTGCTCACCCTCGGCCCCGCCATCGCCGTCGACCGGCTCGGCGGCGAGGGCACCTGGGTCGCGACCGTGCAGGTCGGCGCGGTCGGGCTGGTCGCGGGCGCGCTGCTGGCCGCCCGCGTCCGGCCGCACCGGCCGGTGCTCGTCGCCAACCTCGGCCTCGCCGCGTTCGCGCTGCCGCTCGCGCTGCTCGCGGCCGCCGCGCCCGCGCCGCTGGTCATCGCGGCGTACGGGCTGGCGCTCACCGGGCTCGGCGTGCTCAACCCCACGTGGGAGACCGTCGTCCAGCTGACCATCCCGCAGCGGTCGCTGGCGCGGGTCACCTCCTACGACTGGCTGCTCTCCCTCGGCGCCGCGCCGCTCGGCTACGCCCTCGCCCCGTGGGCCGCGTCCGCGTGGGGCGCGTCCGTCCCCCTCATGATCAGCGCGGTGCTGGTCGGCGCGACCTGCCTGGGGACGGCCGCGGTCCCCGGCGTGCGGGCACTGACCATGCCCAAGGCCGCCGAGCCCGAGCCCGTCCCCGCGGCGCCCTGAGCCCCGCCGGCAGCGGGCGTACACACGTCACGCGCGCGCCCGCAGCGGGCGCGCGCGTGAACGAGAGAGGCGGCTGGCGTCAGAAGTCGGTGGGAGGCTCCTGCTCGGAGGCACCGCCCCCGGCCGGGCGGTCGCCGCCCTCGATGCCGCGCCGCTCGCCCTCCTTCGGCCCCCGCACCTCGTCGGACTTCTCGCCCCGCGCCACCCCGTGGTGCGGCCGCGGGTCGTCCAGCCCGATGACCGGCGGGACGTCCTCCGCCGACTCCAGCGTCGACGGCTGCTCCGCCGCCTTCGCCAGGTCCTCCTCCGCCTTCGCGAGCCGCTCCCGCAGGTCCAGCCGGTTCGCCGCGGACTGGGACCCGCCGTCCCCGCCGCCGCTCATCTTGTCGAAGAACCGCAGGATCTCCACCGGCAGCGGCATCACCAGCGTGCTGTTCTTCTCCGCCGACACCTCCACGACCGTCTGCAGCAGCCGCAGCTGCAGCGCCGCCGGGTCCTGCGACATGATCTCCGCCGCCGCGGCCAGCCGCTTGGACGCCTGGAACTCGCCGTCCGCCGTGATGATGCGGGCGCGCCGCTCCCGCTCCGCCTCCGCCTGCCGCGCCATGGACCGCTTCATGCCCTCCGGCAGCGAGACGTCCTTGATCTCCACCCGCTCGATCAGGATCCCCCACGGATCCTGGGTGATCTCGTCGATGATCGAGCGCAGCCGGACGTTGATCTTCTCGCGCTCGCCGAGCAGCTCCTGCATGTCCGCCTGGCCGATCGCCGACCGCAGCGACGTCTGCGCCACCTGCGAGATCGCGTACCCGTAGTTCTGCACGTTCACGATCGCCTTCACCGGGTCGACCACCCGGAAGTAGACGACCGCGTCGACCCGCACGCTCACGTTGTCCTGGGTGATGCCGTCCTGCGCCGGCACCCCCATCGTGACCGTCTGCTGGTTCACCTTCTGCATCCGCTCGGCGTACGGGATGATCGCCGTCAGGCCGGGGCGGCGGACGGCACCGGGCCGCAGCTGGCCCCCGCGCTGCACCTGGCCGAACCGGAACACGATGCCGTGCTCGAACTGCTGCACGACGCGCAGCGACGAGGCGAGCGTGATCAAACCGCCCACCACGACGATCAACACAATGATCAGGGCCACCGTTGCCATCACGGGCCACCTTTCGCTCGTGGACGGTCCGTACCCGTCGGGGTGCGGACGTACCGGCCCGAAGGCCGGCCTCACGTTTCCCAGCTAACCTCGCGGGCACGCCCGGCACAACGGCCCCGGCGAGCGATCTACCGACGCGTAGGGCATCGTGTCAGGGATCACTTGCATCGGGGAGGGCGCCCTCTAAAGTCCTTGCCGAGTGAACGATATGGTCGATCGGGTGAGCGCGAGAGACACCGACTGGGACGGCGTACGCCTCCACGTCGTCACCGGCAAGGGCGGGACGGGAAAGACCACCGTCGCGGCCGCACTCGCCCTGGCCCTGGCCTCCGGCGGCCGCAAGGTCCTGCTCGTCGAGGTGGAGGGCCGCCAGGGCATCGCCCAGCTCTTCGACTGCCCTCCGCTGCCCTACGAGGAGCGCCGCGTCGCGGTCGCGCCCGGCGGCGGCGACGTCCACGCGCTCGCCGTCGACACCGAAGAGGCGCTCATCGAGTACCTCGAGATGTTCTACAACCTCAAGCGCGCCGGGAAGGCGATGACCAAGCTCGGCATCGTCGACTTCGTCACCACCATCGCCCCCGGCCTGCGCGACGTGATCCTCACCGGCAAGACCTCCGAGTCCGTCCGGCGGAAGAAGAAGGACGGCTCCTTCATCTACGACGCCGTCGTCATGGACGCCCCGCCCACCGGCCGGATCACCAAGTTCCTCAACGTCAACGACGAGGTCTCCGGCCTCGCCAAGGTCGGACCGGTCCGCAACCACGCCGACACCGTGATGAAGGTCGTCCGCAGCCCCGAGACCGCGGTCCACTTCGTCACCCTGCTGGAGGAGATGCCCGTCCAGGAGACGATGGACGGCATCCGCGAGCTCACCGAGGTGGGGCTGCCCGTCGGCGGCGTCATCGTCAACATGGAGCACCAGCCCGTCCTGTCCGAGGACGACCTCGCCGCGGCCGCCGCCGGCACCCTCGACACCGACGAGATCCTGCGCGGCGTGAAGGCCGCCGGGCTGGAGCACGACGCCGAGTCCATCGCCGCGGTCCTGGCCGCCGAGGCCGGCGAGCACGCCCGCCGCACCGCGCTGCAGCGCCGCGAGAAGGAGCGGCTGGAGTCCGTCGACCGGCCCCGCTACACGCTCCCGATGCTGTCCGACGGCATGGACCTCGCCGGCCTGTACGACCTGGCCGCCGCCCTCCGCGCCCAGGGCGCCGCATGACCGGGCGGATCGAGGTCCCGCGTCCCTCGTCGCCGGGCGGCCGCCCTCCGCAGGAAACCAGCGTGATCCTGGAGATCGAATGAGCCCGGCCAAGAACCCGCCCGCGCTGGACGTCGACGCGCTGCTCGACGACCCGCGCACCAAGATCATCGTGTGCTGCGGGTCCGGCGGCGTCGGCAAGACCACCACCGCCGCGGCCCTCGGCGTGCGGGCCGCCGAGCGCGGCCGCGACGTCGTCGTCCTCACCGTCGACCCGGCGCGCCGCCTCGCCCAGTCCATGGGGCTGTCCGAGCTCGACAACAACCCGCGCCGGATCGAGATCGACGGCGACGGCGAGCTGCACGCCATGATGCTCGACATGAAGCGGACCTTCGACGAGATCGTCGAGGCGCACGCCGACCCCGACCGGGCCAAGCAGATCCTCGCCAACCCCTTCTACCAGTCGCTCTCCTCGTCCCTGTCCGGCACGCAGGAGTACATGGCGATGGAGAAGCTCGGGCAGCTGCACCGCTCCGGCGCCTGGGACCTGATCATCGTCGACACCCCGCCGTCCCGCAACGCCCTCGACTTCCTGGACGCGCCCGAGCGGATGGGCCGCTTCCTCGACGGCCGCTTCATGAAGATCCTCGCCGCCCCCGCCAAGACCGGCGGCCGGTTCGGCGTCAAGGTGATCAGCGCCGGGTTCGGCATGTTCACCGGCGCGATCAACAAGGTCCTCGGCGTCCAGCTGCTCCGCGACGTGCAGACGTTCGTCGCCGCGTTCGACACCATGTTCGGCGGGTTCCGCGAGCGCGCCGAGAAGACGTTCCGGCTGCTCCAGACCCCCGGCACCGCGTTCCTCGTCGTCGCCGCGCCCGAGCCGGACGCGCTGCGCGAGGCGTCCTACTTCGTCGAGCGGCTCGCCGAGGAGCGGATGCCGCTCGCCGGGCTCGTCGTCAACCGCGTCCACGAGTCCGCCGCCGACGGGCTGTCCGCCGCGCGCAGCCAGGCCGCCGCCGAGACCCTGGAGGAACGCGGCGAGCACCCCCTGACCGCCGCGCTGCTCCGCCTGCACACCGACCGGATGCAGCTCGCCGCGCGCGAGGAACGCCTCCGCGACCACTTCGCCTCGACGCACCCGACCGTCCCGGTCACCGCCGTCCCCGCCCAGGCCGAGGACGTCCACGACCTCGAAGGCCTCCGCCAGGTCGGCGAAGACCTCTCGGTATTTTCGCAAGACCGGCCCAAGCGCCTCGCCTAGCGGCTGTGTCTCCACAAGCCCGGCCCAGGGCGCTCGCCTAGCGGCTGTGTCTCCACAAGCCCGGCCCAGGGCGCTCGCCTAGCGGCTCGCACCCTGACCGGGCTTGGGCGAGCGCGAACTCGCTTCGCGAGCTTCCCGGCGGGGCTCGCCTCCGGCATCGCCCCGCCGGTCAGATAACGCGCTCGCGCGACGGCTCAGGCCCCCGACCACCATTGCCTCACCGGGATGCGGGCCTCGCCCGGTGCGCCGTCGCGGAAGCAGTAGCCGGATGCCCTGCATCCCCGAGCACCGCAGTCGTCGGCCGCAAGCGTGCCGCCTCCCCGGCGACGCCACCGTTCCGGGCCGCCAGGCGCGTGGGAACGCATGCGGCCGATGGCGCCGAGGCAACCCGCAGTGGACGCCTGGCGCGCCCGGACGGTGCGTCCGGAGGACATCTGGGCGACACCAGGTGGGGCTCACGGACGGGTGCGTTCGGGCTAGTCCGTTCGTGCGGGCTGGGGCGGGGTGGTGGTGCCGGCGGGGGCGGTCTGGAAGACGGGCCAGCCGATCTCGGTGCGCCAGCGGGACGGGTCGGGGGTGTCGCGGCGGCCGACGAGGTAGTACTCGCGCATCGGACCGTCCACCGCGAGCGCGTGCCGCGAGACGTACGCCGCGAGCATGCCGTAGGAACGGTCCACCTCGGCGGGCGGCCCGTGGTGCGTGATGACGGCCAGCTCCGCCGCCGGCACCTCATGCGGGACGACGCGGCCCATCGGGCGGACGGTCCCCGCGCACGGCACGAAGATGGTCGCCTCGCCGCGATGCCGCGTGTACACCTCGTCCGCGAAGACGCCGCCGGCATTGCCGGTCTCCCGCACGTCCTGCGCCGCGAGCGTCCCGTACAGCTCACCTAGCGCGCCCTCGAACCACGCGGCCATGTCGGCGACGTCGACGACACCGGTGACGGCCGCGGCGCGCACCGCCGGCACGCTGCGCAGTTCGACGTTCGCGGACGCGTCCGCCGGGGGAGGCGCGAGGAGGTCGCGCAGCGCGGCGACGGCGCGCCGCGTGCGGCCGAGGTCGTCCTCCAGCCGGTGCAGGTGCGCGACGATCCGCTCGTTGCGGGCGTGCACGTCCGGCGCCGCGAGCACCGCGTCGATGTCGTTCAGCGGCATGCCGAGGTCGCGGAAACGGCGGATGACCTGCGCGGTCGGGATCTGCTCGGCGGTGTAGCGGCGGTACCCGGTGGCCGGGTCCACGTGGGCGGGTTCGAGCAGCCCGACCCGGTGGTAGTGCCGCAGCGTCTTCACGCTCATGTGGGTGGCGCGCGCGAAGTCCCCGATGGACAGGTACGTCATGCCGCCCATTGTGGGGTCTCCCCTCGGGGGAGAGTCCTCACCGACCGCCCGCCTTGACCCTGCCCGTGCGGCAGCCGGAAACGTCGGTCGCGACGGCCCGCCGGGCCGACGGAAGGAGACCGACGATGACGCAGGCGACCGACTACGAGCCGCGGCCCGCCACGATCGAGGACATCGCCCGCCGCTACGTCGCGGTGTGGAGCGAACCCGACGCCGCCAAGCGCCGCGCCGCCATCGCCGCGCTGTGGGCGGAGGGCGGTGTGGAGCTCGTCGAGTCCGCGCGGTTCGGCGGCCACGCCGAACTGGCGGACAGGATCACCGAGGCGTACGACGAGTTCGTGGTCGGCCGCCGGTACGCCGTGGTGTCGGCGGGCGACGTGTTCGCCCACCACGACGCCGTCACGTTCACCGTCCGGCTCGTGACGGAGGACGGCGACGTCGCGTGGGCCGCGCGGGTGTTCCTCGTCCTCGGCGAGGACGACCTCATCCGCTACGACTACCAGTTCACCGTGCAGCCCCTGAAGGCATGACCCGCGAGCCCAGCGCACACACGCCGCTGCGCGGTGTGAGCATGGGCAGGCGCGGCGGCAGGCCCGTACCGCATCGGTACGGGCCCGCAGCCGCACTCAGGTGGACCTTCCGGTCACCTGCCGTCGCCGGACGGACCTCGCGGACCGTCCGTGCCCTCGCCCGTCCACCGGACGGCCGTGGGCGTCATCCCAACCGGCGCCGAGTCCCGCTCAGCTCGCGACGAGCTCTTCCTCGTCGGCCTCGACCGACCGCTCGTACTCCTCCTTGGCGGTCTCCAGCAGGTCGCGCCACGAACGCACGTCCGGCCGCCGGCGGAGGAGCGCGCGGCGCTCCCGCTCGGTCATGCCGCCCCAGACGCCGAACTCGATCCTGTTGTCGAGGGCGTCGGCGAGGCACTCCGTGCGCACCGGGCAGCCGCGGCAGATGAGCTTGGCCCGGTTCTGCGCCGCTCCCTGAACGAACAGGGCGTCCGGATCCGCGTTACGGCAGGCGGCGCGGGCGGTCCAATCCGTGATCCACATCTTGGCCCCACTCCCCTAGGGTCTGTGTCGATTTGCGCTCCTTGGCCGGACGGGCGCGGACGTCAGGCCGCCAAACGAAAGCCGTGGGGAAGAACTTACGGAAGCGAGGGACGATTCAACAGACCCCGATGGGCCCATTCTCGATATAGCCCACCGGGGCCATACCGCCGGAACGGACTAGTTACCTGTAGTTGACGCGCCAGACATGGCGCAGGTTGTCACGAGGGGCACATACCGGACGAACGTGTTGCGCCGGCGGCCCGCTGCGCCCAGGCCCGGGGGACCTGTCCCGTATGCACTGGTCGTCCCGCGTACCCTAGACCCCGTGCGCGATGCGAAGCTAGATCGGGGTAAGGCCTTCTCCACGCTGTTCAGGCTGCTGGGGGCAGGTGTCGTCGCGGGCGTCCTGGTCGCGTTCATCGCGCTTCCCGGCGTCGGCAGTGCGGGACTGACCGCGCGCGACGCCGCGAACAACTTCGAGAACATGGACAGCGCCCTCAAGACGACACCACCGTCGGAGAAGACGGTGATGTACGACGCGAACGGCAAGCAAGTGGCCACGTTCTTCGACAAGTACCGCGAGTCCGTCCGGCTCGACCAGGTCGCGCCCATCATGCGGCAGGCGATGGTCGACATCGAGGACTCGCGCTTCTACAAGCACGGCGCCCTCGACCTCAAGGGCACGATCCGCGCGCTGGCGTCCAACGTCGAGTCCGAGCAGACGCAGGGCGGGTCCACCCTCACCCAGCAGTACGTGAAGAACCTGCTCGTCGACCAGGCGACGACCGAGAAGGAGTACCAGGAGGTCACGGCCCCGACCGTCGGCCGCAAGCTCCGCGAGCTGCGCTACGCGCTCGACATCGAGCAGCGCATGACCAAGGACCAGATCCTCGAGGGCTACCTGAACGTCGCGTACTTCAGCGCCGGCGCCTACGGGATCCAGGCCGCCGCCAAGCGGTACTTCAGCGTCCCCGCGAACAAGCTGAACCTCGGGCAGGCCGCCCTGCTGGCCGGCATCACGCAGAACCCCACCCTGTACGACCCGATCCGCAACCCGAAGGAGGCCCGCAAGCGGCGCGACATCGTCCTCTACCGGATGGCGCAGCTCGGGCACATCTCCAAGGCGCAGGCGGACGCCGAGGCCGCCAAGCCGATCCTGCTGAACCGCACCGACCCGGTCGGCGGCTGCGAGTCCAGCAAGGCGCCGTACTTCTGCGAGTACGTCAAGTACGACATGCTCGACATCCTCTCCAACGGCAAGTACTGGTCGATGACGCCGAAGGAGCAGGAGAGCGTCGTCAACAAGCTGAACCGCGGCGGCTACACCATCCGCACCACGCTCGACATGAAGGCGCAGAACGCCGTCGACCGGGCGCTGCGCAGCAACGTCGCGCCGGCCGGCAACCGCGTCGGCGCCGAGGCGATGGTCGAGCCCGGCACCGGCCGGATCAAGGCGATCGGGCTGAGCAAGCGGTTCGGCGCCGGCAAGGGCCGCACCACCATCAACCTGCCCGCCGACGTCCACCACGGCGGCGGCACCGGCGTGTCCGCCGGGTCGACGTTCAAGACCTTCACGCTCGCCGCGGCGCTGGACGAGGGCATCCCGGTCAGCACCTCCATCAACTCGCCGCAGACGACGACCGTCAGCGGCTTCCAGCCCTGCAAGTACACCGGGACCATCAACGGGGTGAAGTACAAGAACCAGATGGCGGGCGGCGGCACCTGGACGCTCCACAACGCCGGTGACAGCGAGGCGGGCAACTTCGACCTCAAGACCGCGACCTGGCACTCGGTCAACACGTTCTACGCCCAGCTGGAGAAGCGCGTCGGCGTCTGCGACGCCGTCGCCATGGCGAAGGCGTTCGGCATGAAGCAGGCCAACGGCCAGGAGCTCGCGCCCGTCCCGTCCCAGGTCCTCGGCACCAACGACGTCGACATGGTCCACCTCGCCGCCGCCTACGCCGGCTTCGCCGCCCGCGGCAAGTACTGCTCGCCCCTGTCCGTCACGCAGGTCATCGACTCCGACGGCAAGCAGCTGAAGCTGCCCAAGCAGGACTGCCACCAGGCCGTCGACCAGGCCGTCGCCGACAAGGTCGACTCGATCCTCAAGGGCGTCCTCACCAAGGGCACCGCCGCCGGGCGCGGCATCGGCCGCCCCGCCGCCGGCAAGACCGGCACCTGCGAGGAGTTCACCTGCGCGGTGTTCGCCGGCTTCACCCCGAACCTGGCCGCCGCCACCGCCTACTGGGACTACCGCGGCCCCTGGCAGTACAAGGTGTACGGCGTGTACGGCGCGGACACCCCCGGCGCCATGTGGCAGCAGAGCATGCAGTCCGCGCTGGCCGGCAAGCCCGCCCCCGACTTCAACACCCCGTCCCGCGACTTCGGCGACACCACCAGCGTCCCGAAGGTGAAGGGCATGAAGGTCGCCGCGGCCAGGGCCAAGCTCCTGGGCGCCGACCTCAAGGTGCAGGTCGCGTCCGGGTCCGTCGACTCCGACCAGCCGAAGGGCACGGTCGTGTCCACCTCGCCGGACGCGGGCACCGAGGTCCCGCCCGGCACCACCGTCATCCTCTACATCAGCAGCGGCAAGAAGAAGCCCGGCGACGCGGGCGGGAACGGGCACGGCAACAACGGGGACGGCGGCAACGGCCAGGGCTACCCCGGCTGGCCGCCGCCCGGCAACTGACGACGCGCGACCCGGCGACCGCCGGACATGAGAAGGGCCCGGCGACCGCCGGGCACGGGAAGGGCCCGGCGACCGCCGGGCCCTTCGCTCACTGCGCGAGCTGCCGCTTGACCTCCGCGGCGACCCGCCCGCCCTCGGCGCGCCCCGCGACCTTCGGGTTCACGACCTTCATGACCTGCCCCATCGCCCGCGGCCCCGCCGCGCCCGACTCGGCGATGGCGTCCGCGACCAGCGCGGTCAGCTCCTCGTCGGACAGCTGCGCGGGCAGGTACTCCTCCAGCACCGCGCCCTCGTCCCGCTCCGCCTGCGCCTGCTCGGCGCGGCCCGCGTCCCCGAACGCCGTCGCGGCCTCCCGGCGCTTCTTCGCCTCCCGGGTCAGCACCTTCACCACGTCGTCGTCGGACAGCTCGCGCGACCGCTTGCCGGCGACCTCCTCGTTCTTCACGGCCGTCAGCGCCATCCGCAGCGTCCGCGTGCGGACGTCGTCGCGCGCCTTCATCGCCGCCGACAGGTCGGTCTCGAGCTTCTCCTTCAGGGCACTCATGGTCACATCATGCCCGCACGAACCCGGCCGCCTCATCAGGATTACCGCGAGGTGCCCATCTCTGGAACCATGGGAACCAGAGAAGGGAGAACCGTGCGAAAGATCTACGCCGCGTCCCTCGGCCTCCTGGGCGCGGGCGCCGCTACCTTCGGGTACGCCTCGGTGATCGAGCGGAACTGGTTCCGGCTCCGCCGGTTCGACGTGCCGGTGCTGCCGCCCGGCCGTCCCTCGGTCAAGATCCTGCACATCTCCGACGCGCACCTCACGCCCGGACGCTCCCGCCTCATCCACTGGGTGCGCTCCCTGGACGCCCTGGAGCCCGACCTCGTCGTCAACACCGGCGACACCCTCTCGCACCGGGACGCGATCGGCCCCTTCCTGGACGCCCTCGGCCCCCTCCTGGACCGTCCCGGCGTCTTCGTCTACGGGTCCAACGACCTGTACTCTCCGATCTTCAAGAACCCCCTGCGCTACATCTGGCGCACCAGCAAGTCCGACTACAAGCGGCACCGCCGCGAGCCCGACCTGCCCTACCGCGAGCTCGGCTCGTCCCTGCAGGCCGCCGGCTGGCTCGACCTGAACAACCGCATCGGACGCCTCAAGGTCGGCGAGCTCGACGTCGAGTTCGGCGGGATCGACGACTCCCACATCAACCGCGACCGCTACGACAAGGTCGCCGGCCCCGTCGACCCGCAGGCGGACGTCCACCTCGGCGTGATGCACTCGCCCGAGCCCCGCAACCTCGACCGCTTCGCCGCCGACGGCTACGACCTCCTCCTCGCCGGCCACACCCACGGCGGCCAGGTCTGCGTCCCGTTCTACGGCGCCCTCGCCACCAACTGCGGCATCGACCGGCCCCGCGTCAAGGGCCTGCACCGGCACCGCGGCTCCTGGCTGCACGTCTCCGCCGGCCTCGGCACGTCCCCGAAGGCCCCCATGCGCTTCTGCTGCCCCCCGGAGGCGTCCCTCCTCACCCTCGTCCCCCGGTGAACTGGCGAACCTCCCGCCTCCAGGCCGCCCTCTACGACGCGGGCGTCCACAACCCCACCGTCTCCCGCCTGGCCGCCCGCGCCCTGTGGGGCTACGACATCACCCACCTGTGGCGCAGCCTCGCCATCCGCCCCGAGGGCCCCACCCTCGACATCCCCTGCGGCGGCGGCCTGGCGCCTTTGAGCGCCCACCACGTCTCCGCCGACCTCTCCCCGGCCATGCTCCACCGAGCCCGCCGCCGAGGCGCCCGAACCCTCGTCCAAGCGGACATAACGAACCTCCCCTTCCCGTCGGCCACCTTCGCCACCTGCCTCACCTACAACGGCCTCCACTGCCTCCCCGACCCCGCGAAGGCCGTCTCCGAACTGGCCCGCGTCCTCCGCCCGGGCGGCACCCTCCGAGGCACCACCCTCGTCCGCGGCACCTCCCCCCGCCACGACGCCCTCTTCGCCCTCATGCGCCGCCTCGGCCTCTTCGGCCCCTCCGGCACCACCGCCGATCTCCGCGCCTGGCTCACCGCCGCCGGCCTGACCGACATCACCCTCACCCCCTCCGGCGCCGTGACCGGCTTCACAGCCCGAAAATCAGGGACGCAGCACTCCCGAACATCCGCTAAAGTGGTCTAGGCGCCGGGAGCACGTACGACTCCCGGGCAGCCACCACCGGGGTGTAGCGCAGCTTGGCAGCGCGCTTCGTTCGGGACGAAGAGGTCGTGGGTTCAAATCCCGCCACCCCGACAGAAAACGCCAGGTCAGAGGCCGGTTCTCCCCCAAGGAGACCGGCCTCAAGATCTTTTGTCCGCCATCCGTCCGCGAACCCAACCGTCACCCCCAGACACCGTCCGTCCCGGACCAGCACCGAGCGGATTTTGCTCCACCGACTCCACGTTCAGATCCACACCCCGGTCCACCCGCGTCCAAGCGCCCTAAACGGACATAGCTCGGCGTCACGCAACGGGCTAGCGAGAGCCCCAACATGGCCGCCGCCTGGGACACTGCCCAGCACCCGGGCGGGGCATAACTCCTACGGGGTCGTTCCTCGGACTACGGGGCTGCCATGAGCAAGAACCTCGGCACACTCGTTCGATCTGCCCGCGTCGCCCACGGCTGGACGCAACGCGACCTCGCCGACCATCTTCACTGCTCTCGCTCGACCGTCTCGCGTCTGGAGACCGGCGCACAGCCCTTGGACGACATCGCCACACTCCGCCGCCTCGCCGAAGTCCTAGGGATCTCCCCGACGGCGCTGGGGATCACCGCTACGGTGACGGTCCAGCCACCCGCGGAGGACGATGTGCGGCGCCGTCAGCTCTTGACCAACCTCGCCGTAACCGCTGCTGCCGCCAGCCCTCCAGCCCGTGCCTTCGCATCCGCAGCCGCGGACGCGCAAGCAAGACCCACGGACCTCCTCATTGCCCGAGTCCGCAGCGCCATGCTGACCACAGGCTCTGTTGCCGCCCCAATCCCTCCTGCTCAGCTCCGTGCCACGCTCGCCTCCGCGATCCGCGCCTACGACAACTGCGAGTACGCCAAGCTCGCCACTGTCCTCCCGCAGCTGATTACCAACGCCCACGCCACTGACAGCACCACGGACACCGTCCTGGCTGAGACCTACACCTTGGTCACACGCCTCATGATCAAGCTGGACGACCAGCTCGGGTGGATCGCAGCAGACCGAGCCCGCTTTCTCGCTGCAGCGAACGGCGACCCCTCGTAGCTGGCGAAGCGGCCCGCAACCTCGCCGTCCTGGCACGCCGGGCCGGCTGGCACTCCGAGGCGGGTCAGATCGCAATAGGCATGGCCGAGGGCGACATGCACCAAGGACGCGACCCCGCTCGGACGGCCGAGCGCGGCCTTCTCGTCATGTCGGCCGCCTACACGGCAGCCCATGCCGCCGACCGCTCCGGCATGCGCGAGCTAACCGACCAGGCTGCAAGGCTCGCCAATCACCTCGGCGGTAGAGTTCTCCTCCGCGACCACGGCGGCGGCTTCAGCCCAACAGCGGTCCAGCTCCACAGGATCTCGGCCGAGTACGTCGCTGGAGACCCGGCTGCGGCCATAGCCGCGGCCCGCAAGATCCCTCCCCGCGCGCTCCCGACTGTGGAGCGCCGAGCCCGCTACTTCACAGACATCGCTCGCGCCTACGGGATGTGGGGCCGCCGCGATCAATGCCTGGAGGCGCTCCTGCACGCCGAACGCGCCGCACCGCAAGAGACGCACGCCCGCCCAGCCGTCCGCGACCTGGTCACCGGCCTCCTGACCTCAGGCCGGACGTCCCCAGACCTACGCGGCCTGGCCGCCCGCTGCGGCATCCGCTGACACCTAACCATTCAACGTAAGCCGCAGAGCCAGCGCACACCAGAACACGTGCAAGAGACGCACGCCATGTCCGGCGCCTGCACACACGTCTCCTCAAACCGCACCGATCGACCGACCTTGGAGTTAAGGCCGCACGAGACGGCCAAGGTCAATCGGCTGAAGGAGGCCGTCATGTCCAGCAGCACCGTCCAGGAGGTCTGTCCGTCGGACAGCACGACCAGGGACCCCAGGTCCTTCGTCGACCCGCAGGTGTGGGACCGGCAGATCGCCCTCCTCGTCCGCGACCACCCCTTCGACACCGTGATGGCCGGACGGCTCTTCGGCCAGGCCGTCGCATACCTCATCACCGCCATGGAGAAGTGGGACGACAAGCTCGAGATCGGCTGCGGCCCCCTGGTCGACATGGCCGTCCACGGATTCGTCCTCGACACCCGCAACTACCGCGAGTTCTGCGACCGGCACTTCGGCCGCTTCCTGGAGCACATCCCGGCCGTCGACTTCAAGTACGACGGCTCCGTCGAGCGGACCGCCCACGTCATCGAAGCCAACGGCTTCGCGGTCGACTGGCCGCTGTGGGAAGCCGACTTCGCCAAGTGCACCCCCTGCTACCCCGGCAGCAGCTGCCACTGACCCACGCACTCGAGGGGCCGGCGCAACGAGGCGCTGGCCCTTCAACATGTCTGAGCTGAACCGGCAGTGCTCACCAAGCTCCACGGCTACCGTGACATGGGTCCCACCAGCCACCTACCAAGGGCCCCGCACACATGCCGACCAGCGTCAATGACCGCGCTACCTACTGGGACCACTACGCCGAAGGGGTCACCGACGAGCCCCCCGAGGAGGCTCTCAAGAACGCGTTTGGCTGGACGCAGTACCCCGGCCACGGTCCCGGTGACGAGCTGCTCGGCGACCCGCTCACAGCCCTGGACCTCGGCTCAGGCCGAGGCGACGCCGTAGCAGCCCTCGCAACGAAGGGCATCACCGCCACCGGCCTCGACATCTCCCCGACCCAGTGCCAGCACGCCCGAAACCGCTGGGGCCACCTCCCCTCAGCCCGCTTCGAACACGGCGACGCGATCGACTACCTCACCGCCACCGACCAACGCTGGGACGCCATCTACTCCATCTGGGGCGCGGTCTGGTTCACCAACCCAGACGACCTGCTACCCCTCATCCACGACCGCTTGAACCCCGGCGGCAAGCTGGTTTTCTCCCATGCCCCCGCCGTCCCCGGTGCCTACGGCGTCCAAGGTATCTACGGCGCCGGCTTCACCGGCCCCCAAGTCTGGCTCTACCGCTGGTCCTACGAACCAGACACCTGGACAGCCATCCTCCAAGCCCAAGGCTTCGTTAGAAGCCGGTCTCACGTAGAACCAGCTTCCACCCCAGACCATATGGGTACCCTAATCACGCAAGCTCATCGTGCATAGAACGCTCTAACTGCCGAATTTGAGATAGAAAGGCAGCAACGAGTTATCGTCTTTGGACTATCGGCCCGGCACAGGCGGGAAGACCGCCCGTGACAGCCGGGTATATTCGTTCCGGTTACAGAGGAGCGCTCGTACTGTGTGATCGTCGCGACTGCCGAGCCAGCGAACTCATCACTATCCTGGCTGATCACTCCGCCGCCCGCGAGCGTACCCGCCAACCCGCGGGGGCTAGCCGCGAAGCCCCCGCTTCACGCTCGACAAACCGACACATACTGCGATCAGCTCTACGGGGAGTTGTCGAGGCGCCTGCGGCTCTTATTCTTAAGTCAAATGGAATTTTCCCCTAGAATACCAAGAATCTGATCAACCGACGCCGCTTCCTCGACAAGATTGATTTTCGGAAGCGGCGTCGATTCATTTTTGCGCTTTTGGAGATCTTTGAGGTGGTCGGAGATGACGTCATAAGATTCGAACAATTCTTCAGCATTGGAGTACCTTGAGGCATAACTGACGACGCCTTCCATTTCCGCGGGCGGCGAGTCCGTCAGTACCGCATCAAGGTTTTCGCTCCAGCGCTCAAAAGAGTCAAACGCGACATCATCCATGCGTTCTTCCAGTACGAAGCGAGCCGCTTCTACGGCAGCGCCTATCTCTGCATTGGAGAGTCTCTCAAGATTTGCGATCAGAGCATCTGCATATTCAATGTTATCCCAAGACCAGAGATCTGCCATTGCGTATTCAATAGCGCCATCGATCAGAGCGACCGCGCGATCTACCATCGGCTGAAACTGAGAAGTTGCGAGTGTGGTGATTAGAGAAACTATGCTGTCACCGTCGGCAGCGTCCTCTGCGAAGTCAATTTGGCTAAGTGCCAACTCGTCGACAGTCTTAGCCAGGTGGGAAGAGTCCAAATGCTCTGCGATACGTATAGCAACTTCCGACCTGCCCACAAGGTTGTTGCTCCACCTGCTACGCGGATGTGGACCCGAAAGCGTACGTACAACGGCATCGTGCAAAACATCCTTGTTGGCACACAATGCGGACAGAAGCCGCTTTCCTCGGTGCCCCTTACCAAAGGTCCAAAGGTACTGGACCTGTTCAAAATAGATCGCACGCTTAAGAAGGCCTTCAACGAGTTCCGGCCGCGCCGACAAGTACTCCCTCATATAGTCCCTAATAGAGGGATTAGCGAAGCCAATGGATTGATCGCCGCTCTTGCTTATGTGAACTTTGATAAGAGTATCTTCGAGAACCTGTAGCGATCGACGTAGTTGCTCTGATCGCCCTTCGACATTCTGATAGCTGCGCCACGCGGCTCTAACGGCTTCGAGGGGGGTCGCCGCCCCCAAGGAAAACACTATTTCCAGCAGGGATACAGAGCTTTCGTCGAGTTGGTGCTCCACAATGTGCTGCCATATCCGCTCAGGATTCTCCAGATCATCGTAGAGTCGCTGGGCGGTGGCCCTCGGCCCCTCCTCACAGCTAGATGCCTCAAGACTTAAGTGGATAAGCCGAGGATTGAAACCGCGGTGATTGATGATCCTATTATATATTTCAGGTTTTGCGAATATCGCCTTATTTCTGGCTGGCAAGCTCGAAAAATAGATGTGATTGTACAGGATTTGCGCGCGGATTCGCTTGGTGTAGTCGGCCAGATCTACTACACATGTCATCGGACTGAAGTCACTGCGAGCGAGCTTTTCGTACCGTTGGCGGGCTTGCCTGAAGATGTACTCGCGCGTCGTTAGAACAAAGCGCTTATTGGATGCACCATGGACTCGACGAAGCAAGGTGAGTAGGCGACTGTCTTCATTCTTACCCAATTTGTCCTCAAGAGTTGTTTGTCCCAAGAAATCATCATAGTAAAAGATTTGGCGCTCGTCATCTATCCATAGCCTATTTGCTTCTTCTGCGTCTTCAGATATTTCAACCAAGCTATATCCTTGAGAAAGATGCGCCGCTGTCAAAACTTGGGCAAGAGTTGTCTTCCCGATACCTGGCGCACCTGAGATCACGACTACATGTTGCGCATCAAGGATATTTTGAGAACGCATGAGGCTCTCGTTAGGCACATAAGACGCAAGACTGCGATCAAGGTCCTCCGCGAGAGCGTGCGACCTTACGACGATTTCTTTCGCCATCAAGCTTTGAAGAATTGCGGTGCTGTTCAACCATAGACGAGGATGCCGCTGAACAATTTGAGGGTGCTTTCGCAGTTCACTTTCAATCTCTTGCAATCCATAGATGTCGCCGCTCGACTGAATATACGGGGAAAATGTTTCGAGTAGAGAATCTTTCGCCGCCTTAGTCAGCTCGACCGTGGTCGCCACTATATATCTGGACGGCGCGAGGCGGCGAACCTTCGGCAGTTCGATCTCTTTCATTTTGCTTAGAAACTTGCTACGCCCGGTTCGCATCCAGTGTTTGCACTGAATAATCGTTGAGGAGTCGACTTCCTTCCTTAGGTGTCGGAGGTCAACTCCTTGATCGGCTCCTGGTGCGAATATCTCGAGCTGAACCCCAAGCAATTCTTCGAAAATGTCCTTGCAGAGGGATTCGAAATCGAAATCCGTCAGCCGCCCGATTTCGTATGAGTCCATCCCGTCGCAAACCTTTTGCCTCGTGTAGCTGCGCTCGATCTAGGCGAGCGCGATAAGTGTCTGATGATACCCCCATACCGGTCAGATGGCATGGCTAGATCGGCCGTCCTAGTGCCTTTGGCGGGCGGCCAGGGCGGGTCGGCCCGGAGAGGCCGCATGCCCGGCCCGGACCGACCGGTGCCGGCCGCGCAGCGGCCGCTCTTGAAGACCCAGGGATAGTTCTCATTGGGCACGGGTGCGCCGATCTGTCCTGTCCCGGGAGATGCTTGACACCTCTATCCCATCAGATGCTCGACGGGTGTCTGGTCGGCTTGGCTGCCGAGTGTGTGTTTGCGGACAACCTGCGACAGCTTCCCCAGTGTTGGAACTGGAGAAGCTGTCGGTTGCCGAGCCCTGATTTCGCTTAGTGCTGGACTCAGCCGCTCGCGACCGTGTCAGGGCGACCAAGCGGTGCAAGGAGGCTCCGTATCCGGGCTACGCACTGCTGTTGCTAGACATAAGGCGTAGGAGGTCGGCGGTGACTACTCGGTAGGTAGCGCCTATGCGGATGACCTTGCAGGGGAAGCGGTTCTCGCGGGCTAGTTGGTAGGCGCGGGTTCGGCCAAGGCCGAGGGCTCGGGCGGCGGTCTCGATGGTGGTTGTGGTGGGGAGGGCGGCGAGCTCCTCGTGGGTCATCGGCTCCATGCTCAAGCCTCCCCGGGGCTCGGGCGGCGAGTGAGGATGAAGCGGTTTCGTTCGCCGGTGAGAGATGGTGCGAGGAGCGTCGGATCGGTGATCGGCCTGGGGAAGTCGTTGGCCGCCGCTGCTACTCCGGCGTCGTCCACGTGGGTTTTGCCCTCGATGGTTGGGGTCGCTTCACGTCGGCGGGTGGCGCGGGAGTGGACGGCGTTGATGGCCGATTGGGCATCGCCGAGGGCCGCGCAGAGGGCTCGGGCATACTGCCTGGCTTCGGCTAGAGCTTGGCCGTGACGGCTTAGGACGTCGGCGAGGTCTTCGGCCTGGTCGTGGCCGAGGCGGTCGGCTTGCAGCTCCCGGAGGAAGAAGCGGTTGATCTGGTCGAGGAGCTGATCGAGGCCGTAGGTGGCTGCGCTGAGGTTGCCTAGGATGGCGTACGCGGTGCCGGGGAGGGTGAGGCTCGGAACGCCGGCCGTGGCGAGGTTGAGCTGGCGGACGTGTTCGTAGAGGTTGCTCGCGAGGTCCGCCGTTTGGTCGTCGTTACGAGCGGTAGCGGGAGCTTGCCTGTGGTCGGTCATGTGAATGTGTCCTTGTAGATACGGGGCCCACTTGGGGGCTGTGGTCGGTCATGGCTTCGCCTCTCTTGCGTGGTGGGCGTGAGGTTGTGCAGCTCTGCTGGCGCAGACGCTGCACCGATGCACTGCTTGCACATTGTTGGCGCCGTTTACGCTCCGTAGTATGCAGAGGCGTCGATCTTTGTGCCAGGACCAGGACGGCGTGGCGCCGGGGTTGCGTGGTCGGGTTACCGTGCTGGGCCCCGGCGGTGGGGGCTGGGGTGCGACGGTGTGGGCGCGGTGGACCGGTACGGGATGCCTGCGAGCTGGTCGCTAAGGGGTACGGGGAAGGCTGTGGCAGCGAGGCGCGCCGCGTTCTGCTCCGCCGTGTAGTTCGGCGGTGTCCGTGGCAGCGTGGGGGAAGCTGGCCGCGGAGTTGGTCGGGTGAGTCTGCTGAGTTGGGCGGCAGCCTTGCGGGCGGCAGCTGCCTGGGCAACGCGTTGCTGCAGCTGCCGGTACTCTGCAATCGCCTCGATCAGGGCGACGAGTTGCACGACCAGGTGGGCTAGGACGCCAGCGAGGCTTGGACGGTTACCGCGTTGCCCCCGGATACCGGATAGAGCCAGTGCTCTGGCAGCCCTGCGAAGGTTCGTGCCGTAGGGAGTCAAGGGTGGTTGGCGTCCGTAGGGTTCGCGAGCTGCGCGGTCGTAGAAGTCGGCGGCACGGGCGAGTTCCCGGTTTCCTGTGAGGGCCGCAGTCACGTGTAAGACGTCGGAGGTTGCGGCTGCCACGTCGGCGCGGACGGCCGGGTCCTGGATATGACGCATCTGCCAGGTGGCCGTCGCGGCGGCTCGGGCGGCCTGCTGGTAAGCAGCGGATCGCTCCTCGTGGGTCAGCTCCACCCCGCCGAAGGGGCGACGATCGAAGCGGTTACCCTCGTGCGGCGCCGACCAGCGCTCGCGAAGTTTGGGGAGCGTGAGGTTGGGCGCGAGCTTCTTGCCGGAGAACCAGACTGGTTGGTTCTCCTTGTTGTTGTGATGTGGGAGCGCAACGGCGTAACCGGTGATCTCCTCGGGTGTGCGGGCACTGTGGCGGATCTTGACCAGCACTCCGGCATGTTCGAGTGCAGTGAAGAAGTCGTCCTCGTTCTCGGCTCCGGCGGCTGCGGTGGCTACGAGTCGGCGGAGGGTGGCGCGGGGCGGCTCAGCCCAGTTCTTTCGGTGAGCAAGTTCGGTCTCGGCTCGGGTTGGTCGTGGGGCTGCTGTCCGGTCTGCGGACGCGGTCGGGGTGAGTTCGTAACGCTTCTCGACGATGTGGCAGGCGTCGGCGACCTTGAAGTAGTCGCGGTGGACGTTGGGGTTGCGTCCGTCCTCGCGCGCCAAGACCGCGACGAGGTGGATGTGGTCGTCGGCATGTCGCACTGCGATCCAGCGGCATGCTTCGTCGTCGCCTCGTGGCGCGAACCCGGTCTGGTGCATCACCTCCTCGGCGATGTCGGCCCATTCGTCGTCCGAGAGGCGCCGGTCCGCGGGGGCGGCGCGGACCGAGCACTGCCAGATTGGAGACGTCAGCGGGGTATGTCGGAGAGTGTCGAGCGGGGAGGTCAGGACTCCGACCAGGTGCCGGAAGTCCCGATCGCCTCTGGCGTCCAGTCCGGGTTCCAGGGCCATGGGGAGTCGGAAGCCCGCGACGAGGTGGGGATTGACGTGTTCGTTGCGCCGGCCGGGGCCGTAGAGGTAGGACAGCAACCGGGCGACGCTCTCACCTCGGGTCACTTTGCCGATCAACGCTGGAGCCGGCCGAGCTCGACGGACGAGGCGTCCACTCTTCGAAGAACGTTCTGCAGGTACGCCAACGCAGCGGGCAGCTCGTGGGGCATCTGTCCCGTCGTGTTCGCGATGCGGGCGAGCTGATTGAGGTTCACGCCGATCCGGTTGAGCTGTCGTGCGATGCCGCGTAGTTCCTCGCAGATATTCGGTGTCAGTTCGTGTCCGAATCTGTGTTGGCGATTGGCTGCTTGTACGGTGTGGACGATGAATGTCCCGTAGGCAGCTCCCGCTTGGTGCGCTGCTTCGCAGATCTCCTTGTATTCCTCGTCGCTGACTCGGAACCTCATCTCCCGGTCCCGCCGACGCCCCTCACCAAGCTGCGAGCGTCGCTGCAGCTTGCGTGATGCGCTGACCTGCTCGTCTTCCGTGGCTCCACCTCCGATCACATCGATCACGACCGCGCCCGGTCGACCCGCCCCGGGTGCACACGTGATGGACCCGCCGCGGGTCCATTGCGTGTCGCGACACGGTCCTACCTTGCAGCCCCTAAGAAGGGACTTGTGAGAGACCGCAAGGTACTTGTCAGCTGCTACACCATCTCCGCCGCTGACCGTATAGACGTGCTAATGAGTGTCGCCCAGTGTCATATGATTCTCATCTTCAACGAACGGCACATAGATTAACTCTCCTCGCGCTCAAACTGGTACCGCGACACTCACCTTCTATAAGCCACGTTAAGAGCTGACCATGGGACATCCCCCTCTCTCTACCGCCGCGCCGGTAGAGAGGGGACGAAAGCTGGGGGACGACAAGTTGTCGCAATTAAGATCGCGACAGTGGTGCCCAGCAGGCCGGCTCAGCATCGGACGCGCCGCCGCACAGCCCGGTCCGTGCTTCGTGCGCCGCCGGCCAATGATCCGTCCGCAACCGGGCCGGGGCAGTCCGCCCGGCGAACGCCCGGCGGACGGACAGCGGACCGCGGACGGATCGCGGACGGACCGCGGACAAAGGCCGGTCAGGGTAGTCGCCGCAGCACCGGGGCATGGACCTCATGCGTCACGCCCTCTGCCCGCGTGGCCGCCCGAGCACCCCTTGTCAGCCACATCGCCCCAGGCAAGTACAAACCGGATCAACTCGCCAGATCACCGGCGTCGATGACGCAGGCCCCAGCGCATGGTGGCCTGCTGGCCTGTTTAGCAGAACCAAGTAATCAAAAGAACATTCGTGTCATATCGGTCGTACCATGCCTACATGGATCTCTCGGTGATCACACGTGAGGCAGTCTTCGACGCGATCGCCGAGTGTGACCAGCTCGGACGTGACCGCTTCCTCGAGCAGTACGGATTCGAGCGAGCCCGTCGATACTTCCTTCGTCACGACGGCATCTACTACGACTCCAAGGCCATCGTTGGGGTGGCTTACCGCTACGTGGCAGGGGACCCGCTGTCCGCCGGCGACTTCTCTGGCGGGCAACAAACCGTCGGCCGGCTCCTCACACGCTTGGGTTTCGAGGTCGTCGCCGACGAGCCACCCTCACCTCAGCAGCGCCTCCTTGAACTCCTCGGAACGCTACGCGTCGCGAACACCCCGGACGGCCCCGCTCGGCATCAACCCATAACCCTTCTTTGGGCGCTGGGACGAGCAGCACACCATCGTCCGCGCCTTGTCCCGTGGCAAGACGCACACCCCGAGCTACGCGGTCTCATGCGCGAGTATGGTCAGCCAACCTCGAAGGCGACTCCTGAGTTCCCCGTCCTTGCCCTTGCTCGCACGGACCTGTGGGAACTTCAAGGCCACGTTGGGCCCATCCCGCCTGCACACGGCAAACCGATCACCTGGCTCGAAGAGCAGAACCCGTTTTGCGGCCTCAAGGCTTGGGCGTATGAGTTCGTCGCGCTCGATAGATCCACGCGGTCGGACGCCGTCAAGATGCTCAGCGCCATGTCCTTCGAAGGCAAGCTCCCCCAAGGGTTGCTCGAGGAAGTTGGTCTGCGTCAGGCAGAGCCGACCGCCGTAACGCCACCTCATGGTCCGAGTCCGCTGGAAACCTACCTACGCCTCTGCCGGACGATCGAAGCCGCAGAGGCACGTGGCGACCACGATCGCATCAGAAGCACCACCCGCGAACAGCCTGTACGCTCCGCGGCCGCGGTCAAGGCCGTCCTGATCCGAAGCGCTGGGCGCTGCGAGAACCCGACGTGCACCGGTCAGCCGAATGACGTCACCAAGAACGGCAACCCCATCCTCGAGGTCGACCATGTCCAGGACCGAGCAGCGTGGGGTCGCGACCACCCGACCCAGATGATTGCTCTCTGCCCAAACTGTCACGCCATCAAGACACGAGGTCGAACAGGTGAGCAGCTAGCAAAGCTTCTCCTCTCGGAGGCTCGAGCGAGACATAATGCTTGGGTGTACGAAAGCTAGCTCAGGTGCCGTCGCGGTCCGAGAAAGTGCTGCCTTCAGCCTGGCATGACGGTCCTTGGAGATCAGGCCACGTCCGTGCTCGGCGGGGCCGGAATCCTAAGACCCCAAGGCTAACCGGGGTTCAAAATTCATCGGGCTCAGTGCAAGACAGTGAAGCGCGTGGTCTCGTCGAGCACCTTCGCAGCACCGTCTAGGTCGGCGAGTCTGGCCGCCACGGTCGCAACCGCGAGATGGTCGGGGAGAGCTGCCGAGAACTTCAGACCCCGGACAGCCCGAGGATCGACGTCAGGCAGCACGAGGGGCGCCTCAGCCTGCGCCGCTTTCCACATATCAGATGTTAGCTCCTCACGGAGCCTCACGTAGAAGTCCGTGGGACGCTGGATCTGGTCGGTAACGGACGACATTGTGGCAGCCAGTGTGGCATTGGCTCGGTACCCGGCCCATGTCCACCAGCGGACGTCGCTGCCCGCTCGGGTGATGATCGGGCCGGCGGGGTGAACGGACTCGGATGCGATCTCGCCCCGCATCTGCTGCAACCGCGTGCTCGCCCTCCCTGTGAGCGCGATGGGAGGGTCGGTGCCCAGCAGGACGTCACGCATGGCACGGGTGAGGTTGAACGACAGTCCCGCTATGCCGCCGGCGGTCCATTTGGCGATGCCGCCGCCTTCGGCTGGTTCCACGAAGCAGCGGCGCCGCTTCCAGTCGATGTAGGTGACTTGCCAGCTTCGTCCGGCGAGGAGGAGGCGCCGCGGACCGGGGCGGTCCTCGGTGAGCACGGACGGGTCGGTGCGACCGATCTCCGCGCGCCCCGACAGGACGGTGAACTGTGGCGGCGCCGTGAAGGAAGCGGTGAGGTCCATGAAATGGCGGTGGCCGAACCGTTTCTCTGCTTCGGGGCCGATGAACAGCATGCCGTCGTCTTCGTCGAGAAACCCTTCTGCGACGAGGTGGCGCAGGATCGGCTCGCCGGAACGGTCGAATGGCGGCAGGCCATTCCAGTGTTCCGACCAGAGCCTGTTCCCGATCCGGCGTTCCTGGAGCGCGACGGCAAGGATCTGTTGCGCGACCAGGTGGCGCGGCATCGGCGGGGCGGCGACGTCCTCGACCCACCCTCGTCCCCACAGCAGGAGAAGTCCTGCAGCCTGCAGGAGTGCGCGTTCCTTGGTTGCGAGGAAGAGGCAGGACCGTTCGGCTCCGGCGCGCCGACCTGTGCGGCCCAATCGTTGCAGGAAGGAAGCCACGCTGGCGGGGGAGTCGATCTGGACGACGCGGTCCAGATCGCCGACGTCAATGCCTAGTTCCAGCGTGGACGTGGAGACGATCACGCAGTCACGTGCTTCGGCGAAGGCCTGCTCCGAGCGGTGGCGTTCCCCAGCCGACAAGGAGGCGTGGGAGAGGAAGGTGGTGACGTCGCGGGCGCGTAGGGCGGCACCGAGCTGCTCGACCTGGCTTCGTGAGTCACAGAACACGAGGCGTTTCTCGCCGCGGTGCAGGGACGCGATGACCTTGGCGGCATTCTCGATGGAGCCGACGTAGTCCAGTTCGATCCGAGCGATCGGCGCCGCGGTCGGCGCGTCGGCTTCTGGGGCAACGACCCGGGCAGGTCGGGTCCCGGCTCCAGCGCCTTGAAGCCAGGTCAACAACTGCTGAGGGTTCCCGACGGTCGCCGATAGGCCGATCCGCTGGATGGGGCGGCCGGTGATGCGGGTGAGCCGTTCCAGGACGGCGAGCAGGTGCCAGCCGCGATCGTCTCCGGCGAAAGCGTGGACCTCGTCGACGATCACGGCACGGATTCTGCCAAGCACGTGGGAGTGGTCGGTCTTGAAGCTGATGAGCATCGCCTCGAGCGACTCAGGCGTGGTCAGCAGGATGTCCGGGGGATCCATACGGATGCGTCGCCGCTGAGATTCGCGGGTGTCGCCGTGCCAGAGTCCTGCGCGCCGGCCGAGCCACTGCGCGTACTGGTCGACGCGGGGCGCGAGGTTGTTGAGTAGCGCCTTGAGTGGACACAGGTAGAGCACCGAGATGCCGATCCACTCTTGCTCGGCCATGGCGGTGAGAATCGGGAACACCGCCGCCTCCGTCTTGCCGCCCGCGGTCGGTGCCAGTAGGAGAGTGTCGTCGCCGTCGAGGACCGGTCCGACTGCCCGACGTTGCAGGGGGCGCAGGTCGGGCCATCCGAGCGAGTTGACGATGTGATGCAGAACGACGGGGTGCAGCCGTTCCATCACACCTCCAGCTGGATGTCGTCCGCTGTGAGGTTCCGTTCCACGTCGGTGAGCTCGGTGCCGGAGACGGTGAGCTTGTAGTGGACCCGGGGATCGAAATCGGAGAACTGGTCGATGCGGTCCAGGACGTCACCGACGAGTTTCTTGAGGAACAGCCGCGGTGCGACGCCGACCTTCCCGCCGAGTGCGCCGCCGACGGTGCGAGCCAGGTCGGCGATGTAGGTGTCGTCGGCGAGCGCCTTGATCCGTTCGGGTGCATCGGCTCCCGCCGCGTAGAGGTCGCGGATGGTGATGCCGAGCCCGGTCAGCGATTCCAGGGTGAAGCCGGGCAGTCGGACCTGGACGGCCCGAGGGTTGTCGAAGCGCGGGTCGGTGGTGAAGTCGGTCGCGAGCCGCTGCGCGAGTGGTGCGAGGCGTTGCACGCCCTGCTGCCCGTCATAGAACGCCGGCGTTCCGGTGATCACTAGGTAGAGGCCAGGAAAGCGGCCGGCGTGGATCTCGTCGATGAGCTGCCGTAGCGCGTTGAGCGCCTTGTCTCTGACGTCGGAACGGACCCGCTGCAGCGTTTCGACCTCGTCGAGCACCACCAGCAGACCTGGATGCCCGCCATCCCGCAGGACGGTCAGGAGACCTTGCAGGAAGCCGAGCGCGCCGAAGTGGTCAAGATTTCCCCGTACTCCAGCGCTGTGGCGAGCGGCTGCGGCGACGTGCGGCTCTCCGCCGAGCCACGCCAGGATGGCTGCAGCGGTGGCCTCGTCGCCCGCGGTGAGAGCCGCCCGGTAGCCGCGCAGCGCGGTCGCGAACGACTGCGCCTGCCGTGACACCTCCGCGAGCCGCGCCGTAAGCAACCGGTCGACCTCGCCGGCCAGGTCCTCTTCGGACGCCCCGGCCGCCAACGCGTCCTCTTCCAGCGCGTAGAACCATGCGTCGACCACCGGCCGCAGCGCGCTCGGCGGGAAACTCGCGGTGGCAAGCCGTTCGGTCAGCCGCCGGTAGACGGTTTCCAGCTTGTGAAGCGGCGTCTCGGTCTCGGAGATCTGGATCTCGGCGACGGCGAAGTTGCGGCGTTTCGCGCGTTCGCCGAGCCACCGTGTGAAGAAAGTCTTGCCTGATCCGTACTCCCCGCGGACGGCTTTGAAGACCGATCCGCCGGACGCGACCGTGTTCAATTCTCCGTCAAGCGCGGCCTCGAAGCGGTCGAGCCCGGTGGCCAGCAGATCCAGTCCGCTTTCCGGTACCGCGCCGCGGCGGAGCGCGTCGATGACGGCACGCCGGCGGACAATACTGACCTGGCTGGATCGTGCGGTGCTCACGCCCACCAGTGTTCCACCACCCCGTCACCGCACGTCGAACTGCTCGCGCAGCAGGACGGTGTTCAGCCGTAGCGTGCGGCCGTCCGGCAAAGTTTCGAGGACTTGGACGCCGTCGTAATTGAGCACCTGGCCGAGCACGGCGGCGAAGCCGTCGGCGCGGGTGGTCGGGTATCCGGCCCGTTGCGCCAACGCGGTGACGGGAAGCGTGCCGGTATCCAGCAAGGCCCGCACTGCGGCCTCGATCTTGCCGAGGGGCGGCTTGCGCGCCACCAGGCTCAGCTGCTCCTGGAAGGTCTCCGACGCGAGCAGTGCGGTCGCAAGGTCGTCCGGCGCGGGCGCAGGCTCGGGTTCCGGGACCGGTACGGCTTCCGGCTCAGGGAGGACCTCGTGCTGTTGCGCCTCTAGGTCGAACAGCGCGTCGGTCGACTCCTTCACCATCACGGAAGCAAGCGGGTGCACCGCAGCCGGTTCGGCCGACGCTTGCGCCAGAGGACTGAGGGACTCGGCTTGCGTCTGCTCGGTCTCCAGCCGCCACCAGGCGGGACGCTGGTCGCCCAGTTCCCGCCATCCCTTGGGGGGCGCGGAACGGAACGGCAGGAATGCCAGAACGGGGATCGCGAACTCGGCAGGCGACGCGCCGCCGTGGTAGCCCGCCCGCTGCGCTGTGTACCGCAGGTCGCGATCCCACAGCGCCACGATCTCACCGTCTGGGGCATCCCTGACGACGCGCGGCCCGGACAGCGTGACCTCGCCGTCAACGAGCGGCCCACCGGGCAGGCGGTATCGCGCCGAGACGATGTCAGCACAGTCGAGCCTGGCTCCGCGGCGGTCCACCACATGCCCGTGGTCACTGGTGAGGAGCACCGCCATGCCGCGTTCGGCGGCCTCCCGCAGTAGTTCCCTGAGTTCACCGATGTGTTCCAGCCGCCAGGTGGCGTCGCCGAGCTTCTGTTCCTTGGCGAGACGGTCGTCGATGGTGTTCAGCACGACCGCGATGTGCGCGGTCTCGTCCTTGAGGGCGTCGGTCAACGCCTCGCTGAACGGGGATCCGGCGGTCTCGCCGCGCAAGTCGTCCTTGTGGAACACGGCGGCCTTCGCGCTGCCCCAGAACCGGTGCTGGGGGAACAACCGCTTCTCGTCGGCCTGCCCGCCCGTCATCAGTTCGGCGGCGAACAGGGAGGTCCGCGATACCGCGGTCACGGTGGGAAGGGCAGCCGCCATAGCCCGCCGCCGGGGCAACGTGCTGGACGTGTCGGGCATCGGATCGTACTCGGCCCAGTTGCGGCGCAGTTCCTCAGCGAGTTCGGCGGCAATGCCGGCGCTCATGCCGTCCAGCACCAGCAGCAGCACGCGGCGCGGCGATTTGCCCGTCACCACCGGCTTGACGACCCGGGGCAGGAATGTCTCCACAGTCAGCATCGACCCCGGCCCGGAACCTGCGACCGTCCACCTTTCCAGCGCCTTGGCGAAGGAGCGGTCGATCTCCTTGCGGGCCTCGCGCACCCGCTCGCCGATCAGGTCGTAGGCGGACTTCAGCGCAGGGTCGGGGTCGCCACCGGCTTCGATGTGGTCGAGGGCCTGGTCGGCCCAGCCGGTCTCGGCTACGTGCCGATCGATGCCCGCCGCGACCGTCGGCACGTCCCCCCTGGCCGAGTCGGTGGCTGGGCCGGTTGCGAGCCAGTGGACGAGCCGCGCCGCCATCCGGGCCCGTCTGGTTCGGACCCGCGCATCGTGGCCGGTGGCCAGACTGTGGTCCTGCACGGCAGCCAGGCCGGCCAGAATCGCGTCGAGGTCCCTTCCCTGCAGCGCATGGCCGAGGGAGGTGAAGCGCTCGTTCAGACCTTCGGGCAGCACGGTGCTGTGCCTTGCCTGTTGCTCAATCCCGAACTGTCGGGAGAGCTCGGAAGCTCGGCCGAGTACCCGGTCGGTGGTCCGCCGGGCCGCACGCCCGACCTCGCCCTCGTCGGTGTCGCCAGCCGCGAGCAGGGCCGCGACGAACTCCTGGCAGGCCCGGCCGAACGTGCTCAGGAAGGTGTCCAGAGCCTCTCCGGTGGCGGGCAGCGGGTCACCCAGCCAGCGTTCGATCCGGCCGCGGGCCCTGTAGGTATCGGTGTCGGCGGGTGCGTCCAGCCACAGAGCCGCGCAGAGCAGTCCGAACGGCACCGCATCAGGGCCATGATCGGCTTCCACGAGGGAAAACAGGACCCGCCCGGCCGCTCCAGCCTGCTCCGCCTCACTCAGAAAGGCGATCAGCCCTTCGCGTTCGGGGCGGCGCAGCGCCCGCAGTTGCTCCGGCCCGCCCGGGGCGAGCGACCAGCGCAGCAGCATGCGGATGTCGAGACTGTCCGCATCGGATGGCCCGGCGCCTGGATCAGCGTCGCCCGGGCCGGCGGCGTCGGAGGCGTACCGGCCGAGCCGCAGACGCCGCAGCGCGAGCGATGACAGTGCGACGCGCCGTGACAGCCAACCACCGGCCAGCCGGGGCCATCCGCCCGGCGGCGTGGCGTCAAGGAGCGCTTCGGCCGCCCAGCCTTCGTCGCTCAGCCGCCGGTCGCGCTCCGTGGCACCAAACGTCTCCTGGACGAGGTTCCAGCTGTCGACGGTCTCCACGCGTTTCCGGTGAACACGGGCGAGGATCCCTGGGTCGAGTTCGCTCTCTTCCCGGTCGGTCAGCACGACGAGCACCTGCGGGCCGTCCGCGTCCGGCCCGAGATGTGCCAGCACGAGTTCATGGATCGCGAGTGGCGACGTCCCGGGAACGATCCTGGCCTGCTGCTCGGTGCCCCAGGACAGTTCGACGGGCCCGTCCCACGACGGGACGGCCCGCAGGAGTACGACCCGGCGCTTGGGGCGTTCGTTGATGCGCTTGCGGGCCGCCAGGTACTGGGTGACGGCCGCGACGCTGAGCCGCATCGCACCGTTCCCGGTGGTGACCGGCATCAGTCCACCACGCGCCAGGTGATCTCGATGGCCGCCTCCGCGGGCACTTCAAGCTCCGCGAGTTCGCGACGCAGGTCGTCCGCCGCCCGAGCCGCTGACGTCCGCCGCGTGCCGGACCTGCGCGTCGTTCCGGTTCCCCCGCCTGACGGCGGGTCAGCGGAAACGGGTGGGTGACTGCTTCCATTCCCTAGGTCGACGCCGTCCGGGCCTTTCGGGCCGGGAGGCGTCGGCGGCCCTGGCCGTGGCGGCGTCGGCCCAGGCGGCGGAACCGGGGTCCGGTCGCGCCCGAGAAGAGCGGTGACCTTCCGGCGAGTGTCCTGGAGCGCCGCGACGAGGCCGGCGGTCCGCTCGTCGACGCGCGCCACACCGCGCAGCTCCTCCAGCAGCGCGGCGCCCTCGGCGCCCTGCCTGTCGGCAAGCTCGATGACGTCCCACGCCGCCCCGGCCAGCGCCTGCGCGACATCGTGCGCGCGCTTCATCGACGTTCCGTACCGGTCGGCGGACACCTCGCCCAGGTCGAACCGGGCGAGAGTCTCGACGGTCTTCTTCGCGCCGGCGCTGCCGTGCCCGACCGTTTCCACGGCCTTCAGCAGTTCCACCGACCGGCGGGCGACCTGGAGCCGCCCGCTGTCGTCGGTCTCGTCCAGCTTCAAGAAGTCGGCGCGCACCTCCAGTTGCCGGACGAGGTCCTCTGCGGCGCTGCGGAGTGCCTGCGCCTCCTGGCTGATCTGCCGGGCGAACTGGTTCACCAGACGCCCGCGCCGCAGCGTCGGCGCGGGCCTGCCAAAGATCGTCTCGAAGCGTTCCCCGGCGACCGCCCAGTCCTGCTCGCTCGGCAGCGGCTGGGTGCGCAGCGCGTCGCCGTCCCTGATCTGGGTCAGCTCGGGGGCGGGCGTCAGAGGGACACCACCGCGCACCCACACCCGGTCATCCATCTCGGCGAACGAGGCGACGATCAGGTGCGCGAGGAACGTGTCCAGTCCACGCCGGTGAGGCTCGTCGATCCAGTCCAGCAGGGTGATCAAGCTGAGGTCACCAGTGACGCCCTCGTTTTTCGCCTTCAATCTGAAGTCGTCGGCCCAGTCATGGGACAGCTTGAAGTACGCCTCTCGCTGCGTGCCGAGCCGCAGCGGCTCGACCAGCCGCGCCATCAGCTTGCGGTCCTTCGCGGGAACCTCCGCCTGGTGATCGCGGGCTTCGGCCGCGGTCCGCACGTACCCGAAGACGATTTTGGCGTCGGACGGCTTCACCGCCGTCCCCTTCCTCTCCGGATCGAGGTCGGGATGCGCCGGGAACTGGGCCTCCAGCAGCCGGCCCGCAATGTGCCGGATCGCGTCCCGCAGCGACTGCCCGAACTGCACCTTCAGCTCGGGCAGATCGCTGGGAAGCGGCTGGAAGTGCTGGTCGAACTCCACCTGGACGTGCGCGGCGTCCTTCGGCTTCAGCCCGTACGCCTGCTTGAAAGCGTCCTTGACCTGCTTTTCCAGGGCAGCGCGCTGGCTCTCCAGCAGTCCCTTGGCGCGGTCACGGCTATCGGCGTTGAGGTGCGCCGCGTACTGCGTGGCGAACCGCTGTTCGTCGTCGAGGGCCTTGTCGATGATGACGAGGCGTTCGAAGTCCTCGTAGCGCTGCGCCGAGAGGTGGGTGGGAAGCCACGCGACGGTCCGGGCGGGGTCGCGCTGCTTCTCGCGAAGCTTGCGGATGCGGTTGACGTCCTCGACCGGACCGTAGTTGCTCTCGTCGAAGGGCAAGTCGATCACGATCCGCCAGCGGCCTTCGATCTGCGGCATCAGGTCGTGGTCGGGGAGCTCGTCTTCGTCGGCAACGTTTCCGAAGAGGACTTCGATGGTGCGCTGCGAGCCCTTCCACACCAGGTTCAGCTCGTCGCCGCCGCCGAGCCGGCCCGACGTGTGCTCAACGCCCAGTTCATCGATCAGTAGGCGGCGGGCCAGCGCGCTGCGGTTACCAGGGTTGTTGTTGACCCGGGCGTTGGCGATGACGGAGTCGACGTCCACGCCCGTCAACTCGAGCCGCACACCTGGGTTGGCCGGGGTGCCGGTCTGCTTGATCTCGGGGAACCGGGCCGCCCACTCCTCGATCTTGCTCTTGATGATGCCGACCTCGCTGCCCGGGATCGGCGCGACGACCGAGCCGTGGTTCAGCGCGCCGAGCCGGCGGAGCGTCAGGTCGTTCAGCGCGGGCACGCTCGGAGCGAGCGCGGACAGCAGCAGCGTGCACACCAGGCGGTTGTCCCCGACGAACAGCTTGCACCGCTGTGCCAGCTGCGGGTCGGTGACGTCCTCGGGGTCGTGCAGGTACCGCTGGATGTCCTCCTCGGTCACCTCGTGTGTGTTCAGCAGGTAGGGGCGCAGCTTGGTTTTGTAGAGCTTGTCGGCGGCGGCGAACACCACCTTCAGGTCGTCTACGAACGGCTTGTCGCCACCTCTGGCGATCACCGGGTAGAGGTCACCGAGGGCGATCAGGTCGCCAAGGCGCAGATGGTCGCGGTTCACGGCCAGCAGCTCGCCCATTAGCTTCAGACCGGTCCGGGACCGCTGCAACGCGGACGAGATGTGGACGAGCGTGTCCATGAACGCGGGCGAGAAAGGGTACGTCAGCCGGAACGACTCCTCGTCGGCGCCCGTGGTGCTCTTGTCGGACCCGAGCAGCGTGTCCCAGACATTCGGGCCGAGCGCCTTGGTCTTCTGGAACGCGTCGTCGATCTGCTGGGCGGCCGGGCCGGACGGGCCGCCGATCGGGGTGAGCAGCCGAGCGTGCGCGATCTGCGGCAGGTTCCGGTCCTCCAGCGTGATCCTGTCGAACCGGCCGGACGCCAGGTTCAGGGTGTCCTGGATCGACGCCTCCGCGGCCCCGGACACCTCCTCGCCGACCAGCTCTCGCAGGTCGCGCTGGCGGGCGATGAACGACACGACCGGAATCGCGCGCCGCGCGTCCCCGCCCTCCACGAAGTTGGTGATCTTCCCTGCTTCGCGGGCGACGAGCTTCTGGTCGTGGATGAGCGTCGCCAGCCACAGGACCAGCTCGTCCAGGAAAAGGATCAGCCCGTCGTACCCAAGTGACTTCGCATGCTCGGCGATCACAGAGAGGCCGGCGTCGAGCGAGATGAAGCCGTGCTCGTCCTCGGCGGCCTTCTTGGCGAACCCGGGGAGCAGACGGGTGGAGGCGTCCTGGACCAGCTTGGCGCGCAGTTCCGCGGGGGTCGAGGGGTTCAGCAGGTCGAGCGCGACACCTTCCTCGTGCGACTCCTCAGCGGCCAAGGCCTGGTCGAGCAGCTCCGACGTCCACTCGAACGAGTCACCCCAGTCGTCCTCGCCCTCGTCGTCGCCGCCCGCGCCGAGGCCGTTGATGACGGCCGCATCGCCGTAGTTGGCGCGCTGCTGGCGGATGTCGTCGAACAACGCGTCCGTCTTGTACACCTGGGGGACGGGCGCGTCCGGATGGATCCGCTTGACGTACTCGACGTACCGGCCGAGCACCCGCTGCTCCAGCGACTGCGCACCCAGCATGTGGTACGGGACTAGCAGGAACTTCTTGCCATCGCTCTGGACCCAATCGTGCCGGGTCAGCACAGAGTCGAAATCGCGGTCGCCCCACACCTTCTGATGGCGTGACAGCAGCGCGTAGAGCACCGCCATGAAGTGCGACTTACCGGAACCGAACGAGCCGTGAAGGTAGGCGGCCTTAGATGTGTGCCCGTCCACCGCTGACCTGATCAGGTCGAGGGCCTCGTTGAAGTTCTCCCGGAGGCGGTCGGTGAGCACGTAGTTCTCAAGGGCGCGCTCGGCCCCCTCGGGCGTGGTGGCCTCGGCGAGGCTCAGCACGTAGTCCGAGGTGGAGATCGACTCTTTGATCGGGATCAGTTCGCGAAGGAGCGGCGGCCGCTGTGTCATGTGTACTCCCCCTCCGTCTTTCCGCCGTCTGGTTGCGTCTACTTGGACGCTCTTCGGCCCCGAGCCGGCGGATCCGGCCGCCAGGCCCGCAGGTCGTCGTCGGTCAGGTCGTGCTCGCCCGAAATCTGCTGCCGGTAACCGTTGAAGAACGCGGCGGGGGAGCCGCCGTAAAGCGGATGAATATCGTCGTGCCACTGCTTCAGCCACGGCTGGAGCTCCAGCAGACCGGCCAGGAACGGCATGATCTCCTCGCGGGTGAGCGCCTGGTTCGTGAAGTAGGTCGCGAGGGCCTGCGCCTGCTCCCGGTGATCCCAACCGGCCCACCCGAAAAGCTTCGGCTGGACGCCCAGGGCAGTCGGGTAGGAGATGAAACGCTCCTTGGGAACGTCCAGCTTGCCGCGCGCCCGCCAGTAGGACGGCTTGAGGAAGTCGGCCGAGGAGTACTTGGGCGGGGTCGGGATCGAATCCCGGATCTTCCGCTTGGCCACTTCGTCCTCTGCGGCGTCCTCTTGCCGCTGGAGGTTCCAGACGTGCTCCCAGTCGGACCGCTTCCTGAGCCCGGACGGCTTGTAGCGGAGCTGAGGCAGGAACGGAACGTGCTCCTCGGCCATAAGATCGGCGACGATCCTCGCGAACTCGTCACGAGGCCGGTAAAGCTTGGCGACAGACACGAAGTCGTCGTCCCTGGACAGGATGTCGATCAGCCGGGAGAGATTGACCAGGACCGGCATATCGTTCGCATCAAACCAGTGCTCACGCTTCTCGATCCGGTCGAGCAGCCAGGACCGCAGGGCCTTTTCCTGAAGCGCGTCCCACCCCTCGGTGGCCCACCGCCGCTTGTACTCGGGCCGCTCGATCATCCCGATCGCCCGGGACGTCTCGATCGCTTCGATCCGCTTCTGCACGATCCGCTTGTACGGCTCCGGCCAGTACGAGGGAATCTCCGTGATCGGTGTAGACCCATGCCGCTTGAACCACTCGCCGGACGCCTCGCCCTTCGCCACCCGCCGAGCCAGCACGATCTCGAATGCCCGCTCCCCAAGAGCCAACTCGGGAACATCGCGTTCCGAAGCCCGCAGATCCTCGGGATGCAGGTCATAGATCGAGTAGACCTGCCAGTCCAACTCTTCTTGAAGCGCAATCATCCGCGCCCGCTTGGCCTCCCACTTCGCGCTTGCCTGGCGAAGAGATGAAAGCGTCTGCGGTGCAGAGGTGACAACGGCGGAAGGAGTGGCTGCGGAAAGCTCCTGCGCAACGTCGTCTATCGCCGTCGCGAGGGCGGTGGGGTAGTCGCCTGGGAGCGGGAACTCCAGCAACTTCGTTCCGGTGAACTCATAGCGCTCTTCCCAAGCTTCGCTCTGGATGCCACGACCAAGTCCACTCCCTCCTTTAGCCTGGCTCACCATCTTGAGCCAGAAGCAGGCGGTGGAGCTATTGAGCAGTCCAGTCAGTTGCAGATACTCTTTCCCGCTTGCATCCTTGCGCAACTTCACCACGGGAGCACTCCGATTGAAGACTCTTCCGCCGCAATCTAGAACGAAGTGATTGTGCGTCGCCACGAATGCGAAAGTTATGGTAAGTGGAGTTCGCAGCTTGGTGAAATAGAGTTCTTGCCACTCGTACCATGCAAGACCCTTTTCCACCATGGGCGTTCCGAAGCGTCGACGCTTGGACAAAATATGCCAATAGGGCTGCAGCAGTTGCTTCGTCTCCGGAATTGAATCAAGCGGAAGGGTGCTGAAATTCGCATCGTATACCCATATGGCCCCAACTGAAGACGGCGCCTGGTAGTCACGGATGATGTCCCCTGTCACCAAGGGCATTGAATGCTCTATCCGTAGCCTCCGTGCTGCTCCATTCAATGGCAGCAGGTAGAGTTCATCCTCGCCCGTGACTGCAGAGATGCCAGCATCGGTTGCGATATCTTTTATTGTCGATGTGGAGTTGCGAGCCAATCTCTCCGCCAATTCGAGTCCACCATCAGCAAGGATCCAGGGCTGCTTACTGAAATATCGGACCCGATCGAGGTCGTCCACAGAAACCCATGCGCTAACCGTTCCAGGCCGGTCAATTTGATTTACTATGGCATTCCAAACCAACCCTACTTCGCCATTCTTTGGCAGGGACGGCTCAGCTTGAACACTTCTCACGGTCCGCACAGTCTCCGAAGGAGGACTATTGGAGCGTCGCTTGCCAACAAGAATGATCGTTGGAGTCCCATGGCCTGGAATATAGGCACCAGATGTGTCTATAACCTCCGCCAGTTCAACCTTTTTTGCAAAATAGTCTTCTATGAGCTTCGTGCCGAATTCGCGCTTTGCAAAAGAATTCGCCGTAATCTGTCCGACCATACCGCGGCCATAACCCTCGGCATCGCCCGGCCTTGACAGTTCGAAGAAGCGTTGGGCAAATGGAATCGACAGCGTATACTTTCCAGAGCAAGCATCGTATAGCTCTCGGTACAGCCCGTTCAAGCCCTTGTCTTGGGTTGCAATATACGGCGGGTTCCCGACTACCACGTGATAGCGACCAGATTCCAGTATTCTATGGTGCTCGCGAATATCTTCGGTTGCATAAGAAAAACTGGTTAGCAGGTCTCCGGTCTGGTCACTCGCGAGTGTTAGTTCAAGCTGGCGATCCTTGATAAGAGAATCCCCAACAGCTAGATGGATAGGCCACTCATACTTGGCAGCTTCGAGCAGAGTACGAACATTGGTTGTGGCCATCGCGGCCACCAGAAGACGGAAGCGGGCGATGGCGATGGCGAACGGGTTGATGTCCACACCGTGGACGGAGTCGAGAGCTGCGCGGACTCGCTCATGGAGATCTCGGCCAGGCTGCCGGTCGTTCCAGAGGCGGACCAGTCGACGGAACGCTCCGAGGACGAAGTGGCCAGAGCCACAGGTCGGGTCGATCATCTTGAGTTCTTCGTAGCCGAACTCGCGGATCGCCGGATCCATGGTGCGGTCGAGGATGAACTCCTCCACAAACTCGGGAGTCTGGAGGAGGGCATACGTCGAGCGTGCCGACTCGGAGAGATCTTGATAGAGGTCGCCGAGGAAGCGGGTGTCCCAGCCCTCGGTCCCGTCGTCGTTCAGGGGGTCGGTGAAGTCGTGGACCAGGGAGCCATCTTCACGCGTCTTCCAGAAGGCGATCAGGACACCGGCGGCGTCGTGGCTGATCGGGATCTGGAAGAGCGGGTTGTGATCGGGGTCGAAAAGGAGCTTTCCGGCCTGTCCTTTACCCAATTCGGCGAAGGCACGTTCCAACCAGCCACGGTAGGTCGGGTCGTCGTCCTCTTCCACGTACGCCTCGTAGCGGGCGCGGGAGAGGTCGTGGCGGTCGGCCTCGGGAGCGGCCAGATAGGGCTCGGGGATGAGGCGGTTGTCCTCGCAGAAGCGGACGAAGACCGTGCCGAGGACCCACGCCACCGCTACCTGGGTGATGCGCTCGTCCAGCCAGGAGTTCCATGTCGTGGCGGTCCGGCCGAGCTTGCGTGCTTGATCATATTCGACTCGAAGCCGGGAGTTGATCTCCGGCAAGGCCCTGACCTGCTGCGACAGGTCCTTCTCAAGGGAGGTGACCTGCTTTTTCAGGTCGGCGAGCAGGGCCTTCCGATCGATCACGTAAGCCGTCCGATCAGCTATTGAACTCTGGTTGACTACCCAAAGCACACGCTATCGTCGGATGGCCTCACGTTTGGGTGATGTGACCCAATTCGTTATTTCAATCAGCACGCTGGTCATCGTCCGCCTGCACCAGTTCGGCCCGCAGCTCGCAACGCGTCCGATATCTGTGCGAAGAGGGCGTTCGAGGTGACGGCCTCTCGCAGGCAACCGCCCTGCGCGGTCGGTATGTAGGCCCACCAGTGACAGGTGTAGAGCCCCCACCAGCAGCGGACGCCCGGGAAGTGCTCCTCGATGTCCGCCACGGCGGGCGACTCTCGGGACTGGGACTGGGGTGGGGGTGAGCGGTGGAGCGGCGCGGCCGGGGTGCCCGGGGGGACGCGCACCGGACGCGCCGCTTCCACTTCCTTCCACGGAACCGCCCTGGGGGTCGCGGTCCCTTCCGGTGGCTGGGCCGCACGGTAGTACGGCTGTTCCATCACCGGAGTCCTCCTCGCGCGGCGGCCCGTTCGGCCTCCGCACGCAGGGCGTCGCGGAGCGCGGCAGCGTCCGAGCAGATCACTGTCGGGTAGATGCCGGCGGCTGGGTCGTGGAGGCTGGCGACCCAGTCGCCCAGCCGCCCGTCCCAACGAACCGCCCGCCAGATCCGGTGACCCGTGAATTCGTTGCGAAGACCATCAAGTTGTTGATCCTCGTGATCGGATATCTCGCTCACGCTCGACCTCCGCCCTCTGCGTTTCCTTGAGACAAGCATGAGTGCCGCGAGTTATCTTCGCTACGTTCGCGCACGAAATTCACCAGGAGGAGGTGGCGATGAGTGCTCGAGACATGCTCGATCCAGCCGGTTCCCTGTGGGACCTCATAGCCGTTCAGCTGCGAAGACACCGCGAAGAGCGAAAAATGTCCGGATCAAAGTTGGCGCTAATACTCGATCTTGATAGGTCGAGTGTTTCGCGCCTTGAATCTGGCGGGATGAAGCTCCAGCTCAAGCACGCGAAGATCCTCGACCAGGAGTGGCAGACCGACGGTTTGTTCGCATTTCTGGTGGGATTCGCCATAGCCGGACATGACACCGAATGGTTCAAGGCCCACTCCGAGATGGAGCTCCGCGCCTCGGAGCTGAGGATCTGGGAGCTGTCCTGGATACCGGGTCTGTTCCAAACGGAGGACTACGCGCGAGCGTTGTTCGAGTCGGCCGGCGCGCCGGACGTCGAGGCTGACCTCGCAAACCGGATGAAGCGCCAGGAGGTTCTGAACCGCCAGCCCGTTCCCGTCGTGCGCGCCTTCCTCGACCAAGGCGTCCTTGAACAGCCCGTCGGCGGTCCAGATGTCATGCGAGCCCAACTCGCCGCACTCGTGGAGTGGTCACAACACCCGAACATCACCTTCCGGATCGTCCCGAGAAGCGTAGGCGCGCACATGGGACGAGACGGCTCATTCAAGATCATGACGGTCGGCAAGTCCGACATCGCCTACACCGAAGCGTGTGGAGGTGGGAGACTGGTCATGGACGTGGAGGAGGTACGCTCGTTCCGCCTTCGATTCGACCGCATCAGCGACCAAGCGTTGCCGGTTGACGCCTCGATCGAGCTGATCAAGCGAGTAATGGAGGGGCTTCATTGACTCTCGTTTGGCGCAAGTCCAGCCGGAGCGGCACGTCCGGCCAGAGCGACTGCGTGGAAGTCGCACAGCTCCCCGGAACAATCGGAGTGCGTGACTCCAAGGCTCCCGAAACTCCCCACCTGGAGTTCGGCGTAGCCGACTGGCGCATGTTCGCCGACCGTGTGAAGCGCGGAGACCACGACCTGACCTGACCTGTCCCCTGGCGTTGTGCGAGCCCTCGGCCCGATGCGGGTCGAGGGCTCGTCCTTCCTGGTGGTGGGCTCGCGGCTCAGGCGGCGCGGTGCACGTTGTTGATCCAGGAATCGGGTAGCTGGATCCATTCGCCCAGCGCGTCCTGGTAGGGGACGGCGACGGTAGCGAGGCGGGGTTCGCGGAACGGGTCGCCCTGCGGGCAGAGCAGCCACAATCCTCGTCCGCCTCTCCGGGCGGCGGCGGCCAGCGAGGCGAGCGACCCCATCGCCTGGTAACGGGCGAAGGCCGTCGTGTCGGTCAGTAGCAGCGGCCCAGCGCCCGACGCCATCCGGTCACGGATCACCGGCTCCAGACGACCCCACGCCGTCCGCGTGTACTCGCTGAACCGCATCGCCGCCTTGCTGCCGGGCTCGGCGACGTCCGCACGCAGGATCGTCTCCCAGGTCGGCTTGGTGCCGGGCGGAACCAGCTCGTGCAGGACGCGCAGGAACAGGTCCGTCACCGACAGCGGCTCGGCGCCGAAACGTGCACCCGACAGTTCCGCCACCGCCTCCCCGCTCAGACCGGCGCGGACGGTCAACACGCGGAAGCCGTCGCGATGGACCGACGATTCCAAGCGTTCCTCGGCCGCCGCGGCGGCGGCCATCAGCGGATCGTCGGAGTAGCGTGCCGCGTCGCCCCTGCGCGTAGAGCGGCGTGCGGCCAAGGCGGTCACGTAGCTGGAGATGATGTCCAGGTCGGTCGGCAAGTACCGGCGGGTGCCGGTGTCGCGGCGTTCGGACCGGGTCAGATCGAACCCAGCCTCGCGCAGCGCCTTGGTCAGCCGGCCGTCGTTGGGCAATCGGTCGCCCGTATCGTTGAACCGGGGGAAACGGGTCAGGACCCGCTCGTGGATCTCCTCAGCGGTCAGGCCTGGCTGGCGCTCCTCCGGGAGGCCGGGGACTAGACGCACCAGACCAGCCTGGGTGAGCCGCAGCGCCCGCACCAGCGGCAGGTCACGCGGGTAGATCTCGAGCCGCGGGGTGGCGGCGGCGGTCTTGGAGCCTGCGACGGCGATCTCGACCGTGCGGCGCTCGTCCCAATCGATCGCGCCGGGCGGCGGGCTGATCGCGCCGAGTTCGCCGAGGACGGTCGCGGCCGTCGGCAGTGTGTCGAGGCGCGCGAAACGGTCGGCGACCCGCCCCAGTCGCACGGCGTAGTCGAGCAAGCCGGGTGCCGACGGGGTGTCGGGACCGTCGTCCTCGCCGACCTCCAAGGCCAGCAGGCCGCCGTTGGCGGCGCCGCCTTCATCGTCGCGATTAGGGGTGTGGCGGAACGCGCTGTTCTCCGGGTCGTACTGTTCTGCCTCGACCACGGCCCGCACGGCGGCCAAGCCGAGGGCACGGCGCAGCACAGGCGACTGGAACTCGGTGCCATGGCGGACGGTGAGCAGTTCGGCGATCTCGGCGGCGGACGCGACCCGACCGAAACCGGCCAGCAGCTCGAGGATCTCCTCGCGCAGCTCCTTCACCGCGGCCAGCTTGCGCCAACGCTTGCGCTGCTCCTTCAGTACCTGCGGGACCCGGCCTCGGCTGATGTCCAGCGGCTCGGCCACCTTCGCCTGTGTCGGCCACACCGGGATGTCCGGCAGTTGGCCGGTCTCGTCCGGCAGCCGGAGGAGCAGCCGGACGATCTCGACCTCGTTGCGGTTCGAACCGTCCGCCTTCAGCTTTGGCACCAGTAGTGCCGCCAGCGCGTCCAGGCTAACCATGCGCAGCACGCGGCCCGGCAGAGCATCCGCTTGGTCGCCCGACACCACCGAGTCGACCAGCGACGACTCGGCCTCGCTGAGTTCCTTCGCCGCGGCCTTGCGTCCCTCGGGCGTCAGCGGGGACCGCAGTGCCCGGCCGAGATCCTCGGCCCATTGGCGCTGCCGAGCCTGGATTTCGGCGCGCGTCTTCGGCCCGAGACCGGGACCGTTGACGAGGTTGCGTCGGCTGTAGTCGAGCAACTCTCCCACGGTCGTGATGCCCAGGCTGTACAGGAACGATTCGGCGGCGGGTGTGAGACCCGCCGCTGTCAGGTGAGTCTCACGCGTTACCTGCTTGGCGAGCTTGTCGCGCTGCTGCTGCGCAGTCTCCGGTTCGGCGTCGGCGATGCCGGTCGCCGCGTCCACCGGTGCCGGATGGCGGCTCCCCGGAAAGGTGGACGGGGCACTCTCGGACAGATCCAGGAAGATCTTCTTCCAGGCGTCTCGCATCGGCTTGAGCTCGGCGAAGCGCCGCGCGGCGTCCCTGTGCAGGGCCTTGCGGAAGAACGCCACCAGGGCGTCGCGGACGGCCGGGTCGAACGCGTCGGCGGCGATGGTGGGGTAAGGCCACTCCTCCGCATCCAGTTGCCTTACCGACACCTTGCCGTCGCCCCACTTGGGAAGCTCGCCCGACGCCATCTGGTGCAGCGTGACGGCGACCGCGTACCGCTCGGCATGTGCGTCGTACACCGAACGGGTCAGGCCTCCGATGAACGGGTCGAGGTAGCCCTCGGTACCCGCTTCGGTCTCCTGGACGGGGTAGCCGGCGAGCGAGAAGTCGATCAGGACGAGTTCCCGGGTCCGGTTCGGACGGATCCGGATCGCGATGTTGTCGGGTTTGATGTCGCGGTGCCAGACGCCCTCGCCCTCCAGGAAGTCGACCGCGCCGAACAGGTAGTCGCCGTACGCCTCGAGTTGGTCGATCTGCAGGCGTCCACGTTCGCGCAGCTCACGGGCCACGGTCTCCTGGCGGTGCCGGGAGCCCTGGCCGGGCTGCTCGTCGGCGACGCGCTCGTCACCGACGTACTCCAGGGCCAGCACGGTCCGACCGCCGATGGTCAGCGGCTCCGGTTCGACCAGGCGGATCACTCGGGAGTCGGCGCGCAACCGCCCCATGACCTCCGCCTCGCGGACCAGGATCGCGGCCCGCGCGTCCGACAGCGCGATCTTCAGGACGGCCAGCGGCCGGCTGGTCCGGGCCGCCGGATCGGCATGCAGATCACGGACGAGAAAGGCGCGACTCGTCGAGCCGGTGCCCAGCCGCCGCCGGACCTCCCAGCGGCCGGCCAGCACATCGCCGGGGACGGCGTCCAGGGGATCCTTCTCCGGCATGGGCTCCGGCGCCGGATCGGCTGTGGCGGCCGGAGCGGTCAGTACGTCTTCGACGGACTCCAGCAGCTCCAGGAACTCGTCCACCGTCGCGAGCCGCCGGTCCGGACGGTACGCGGTGGCGGCCTGCACCAGCAGGTCGATGTCCTCGAACAGGCCGTCGACGATCGCGCTGGGACGCAGCCCGTCGCCCTTCTCCAGCCGGGCCAACACCTCGGCCTGGCTCGCACCAGGAGCCTTGCCCGTTGCCAGCAGGTAGGTCAGCACACCCAGGCCGTACACGTCGAGCGCCACTGCGTCGGGGCTCGGGGCCGTGAGTTCGGGTGCCAGGTAGGCGTCGGAGCCATCCGAGACATGGATCGCCGACAGCCGGGTCGGAGCGAAACGTGTCATGCCTGACGACCCGGCGCGCTGCGTCGCAATCTGCCAATCGGAGATTTGCAGCGCCGGCGAGAGCCAGCGGGCGTCCTCGTCAGAGGACGCGTCGCCACGCCGGCGCGGACGCGGGATCGCGTGAACAGAACGCGCCGCCAGGGCGCGATGGTGGATCCGGCTGGAATGCGCGGAACGAATGGTCTCGGCGAGCTGCCGGACCAGAGCCATACGGTCGAGGATGCTCAGCTTGTCGCCATAGCGGACGAGGTACTCGTCCAGCCGCAGCGTGTCGGGGTGGAAGTCGAAGATCAGAGCCGGACCGGCGGAATGGCCGGACGGGTCGTACTGCCTGAGCTGGATGACGCCCGGGTGGTGGAACCTCTGCAGGACAGCGGCTTCCCGGCGAGCGGCGTTCTCCACCGAACGGCGGATGGTTGCGTCGGCGCCGCGTTCGCTCAGATAGATACGGACCCGCGCCATCTCGTGCAGGTCACTGTGCCGGGCTAGGTAGTCGGCCCAGGTCGGGCCTGTGTCGAACGCGGTCTTCTCCAGCAGGTACGGACCAACCTTGAACTCCGCCTCGCTGCGGCGGATACCGACCCGCTCCAGCGCGGTCTTGATCGCCCGGGAACGGGGACCAGTGATCCGCCGGCGCTCGTCGTTCGGCGGCTGGCGAAGCATCTGCATGAGCTCGGCGATGGTGTGGACGCTGTGCCGGTCTCCCGTCGGGAGCTGGACTCGCAGCGAGGAGTCGGTGAAGCAGACAGTGGCGCCCACCCACACACGTTCCCCGTTTTGACCCAACAGCCCAGCAAGCTCCTTGGCCTTCTGGTTCACCAGATGCAACGGATTGCCGTGCGGAATGCGCCGACCGTTCGGCGCCATCTGTACCCAGGTACCGTTCTCGGTGGTCAGACGGCCATGCCAGTTCTTCAGCTCGATCATGTGGACGCCACCGGGTGTGACCACCAGCAGGTCCACCTCACGGATATGACCGGTGTGAGCAGTGAACGTGAAGTTCGACCAGGCACGCCACGGGTCGGCATCCGGCAGCTGCTCACGGATCGCCTGGAGGCCGCGCCGCTCGTGCTCGAACTCGGACTCCGTAACCGTCGTCCACCGACCTTCGAGCATCCCCAACCCCACCCATCGACGCGTACCTCACCGGCCGCCCGCCTGACCACCGGTGGTCAGATGCTATAGCCGAACGCGGACATTCGGACGCCCCTCGAGGAGTTCTCGACTTATCATCAGGGGAGAGATCCATAGAAGCGGCCGCGACCGACCTGAAGGAGGCATTGCCTCGCACTCCCGCAAGAAGTCCTGAGTAATGGCGGCGCGACATGGCGAAACGGAAGTCCACGACATCTGACTGGGGTTGGGAGGACAGGACCGGTCCGGTCTGGGGCGCGCAGGCATATGACCCCAAGGGCGGACAGGATCACCTGGGTCTTGGCTCGGTGAGCTCCGACCGGATACTGCCGGCGTTGTCGCCAGGTATCAACGTGCTGACCATCCACCCGAGGTACTGGTCCTTCTACGCCTGGGTGCTGGCGACGTTCTGGAACCAGAATGATCTCCCTCGGACAAGGGCGTCGTTCAGGAGCTTCTACCGGCCGCGTGAGGCACTCTTCTCGATGGCCTGTCATGTGTGCGAGGCTCCTGAGCACAACACGCTCGTCGGCAACATAGTGGGGTCGCGGCGCGTACAGGGTCTACGAAACGACCAGACCTTCGATCCCGAGCACGACTACATCAAGGAGCCGCTCGGCGGTTACGGTCTGTACTATCGGTCGGCCATGGAGGCGATGGGGGTTCTGGTCATAGCCGGAACGGATAACGACTTCCCCTTCGATGCCCCGACTCCGGTCGGCAGGGCACTTGCCGCAGCCTATGGGCGGTCCGTCGAAAAGACGCCTCTTGGTGAAATGATGGCAGCTGACAAGATACCGGAACGCGTTTCGCGTCAAAATGTCATCGCCTTCGCCGACGCAGCCTGCCTATGCCGACTCCGTGTTGCCGAGAACTTTGATCTTCCCCTCGTGCGGGATTTGTTCCTACACGTCGGTCACGGTAGCGAGCCTGCAGCTCGCCGGGAAACACTAAGGTTCGTCCTCGATCTCAGTCAGAGTTCGCAGGAGGTCGGAATCGAGCCGGATGAGTTCCGCCAGCTCGCCTTCTATCGCCAGCTAGGAGGTGCAACGTACGAGCCGCGGGAGGACTTGGCCGTCGTCGCTCGCCGCTGGCGGCTCTATCAGGCACGCGAGTACTTTTCCTTCGCGTTCAACCGCCTCTTTGGCTGGGTGACCCGCACGGGGTTGGACGAGTCCGAGGATGGACTCTCACCGGTCCCCATCGGCCGGCTCTGGGAGATAGTCGATCGGGCCCTCGACGAGAGCAGGTTCGTTAGCGAGTGCGACCTTGGTGACAACGTGGTGGACGCGACCACGACAGCGGCATCGTTCGCCGACCTGCTGGCCAAGCACGTCGACCTCAGTCCCGGCGTCAACACCATCTGGCCGCGCAACGCCAGCGTCGACGAGCACGCACTCTACGAGCGGTGCACCTCTCAGGTCGACGATGCCGAGACCTTGGTGGCGATGCTGGCCGTCCTCCTGCTCCTCTACCGCCGACTCGGCACGCCGGGAAGGGTGGCCGACCTCCAATCGGACTGGAACATCCTCCGAAGCGGTGAATCACTGCGGATCGGGATGCTCGGCTTCTTCACCCAGCTCCACAAAAGGGTTCTTGCCGGAGTCACCCTGTCCAGCCTCGCACGCTGGGTCATCAAGTACCACGTGATCATCCAGCACGAACGGGTCGCGACATCCAAGCTCCCGTATGACACCTTCCGAGTACGGCGGTCCGGCGAGCAGCTGCGTTTCTTCGTTCAAGACGCGCCGGCGGCCTTCAACGACAGCCGGTTTCTTGCGCTGAGCACGACCGTTCACGAACTAGGGCTGGTGAGTCCCCTGCGAGATGCAGGCCGCAGGTTGACGGCACCCGGGCGTGAACTGCTCGTGCAAGGGGACCTCGAAGCAGGGGACATGGAAGCGGCTGCGGCTGCCTTCGAGCCCCCGCGGGAGGATCCCAAGTGACCGAGCCGGCCGTCCCGGCACAACTCGTCGTGCCGGAACTTCTCCAAGGGCAATGGTCGAGTCTGGTCATCCTGACCTTCGGGGCCGAGCTCGGATTCTTCGAGACCAGCCTCCTCGGCCAGCTCTCGCAAGTTCCCCTCCGGGTGATCCTCGCCGATAGCGAGCAACTCGGAGCCAAGCTCGCGGAGGCCACTACCACCGGTCAGCGTTGGAGGCGGGCCAACCGAACGTACGTTGCCGGGCCGATCCGGCATCAGCGGTCTGCACATGCCAAGGTCATCATGCTGGCCGCAGAGCGCGAGGGACTGCTGGTCGTCGGTTCTGGAAACCTCGGTCACGACGGATACGCGTCGCCCGGGGAACTCTGGAGCATCTTCCGCTATCACGACGAAAGCCCCGGCCACCTTCCGGAGTTCGTGGCGGCGCGATCACTCATCGATGGCATGGCTGGGCGCGGCCTCCTAGACCCCCCGGTCGTGGAGTTACTGGGAGACGTCTGGGGAACGGCCCCTTGGATTCCGGCTACAGGAGTCGCCGACACCCTCATACGGCACAACCTCGATCGGTCCTTGATCGAGCAACTCGCTGACAAAGTCACCTGGCCAGTACGGGAACTCGTCGCTTACGCCCCCTTCCACGATCCCGAGTGTGCGGCCCTTGCCGAGCTGATCACGAGGTTCTCCCCCGCAAAGGTGACCGCCCTCGTGAGCAAGGGGACCTCCGTCGAGCCCGAGCACTTGAACTCGGTTCTGTCGAGAGTGCCAGCCGCATCCACGGAGGTCATCACCGTAGCGAGGCACCCCGCGACGTACGTCCATGCGAAGTGGGTCCACCTAATCGGCCAGGACAGAGAGGCGCTCCTGAGTGGATCGGCCAACTTGTCACGCTCAGCCCTGCTCCACTCCGCCGAGACAGGGAACATCGAGGTCGGCCTGATACGCGGGGGCGCAACGGGAGGCTTCACCTCTCTCTACGAGCATCTGCTCCGAACGCCCGTCGCGGATACCGGAGAGCTTGGGCTCCGCATCCAACCTTCTACTGAGGAGGAGATCGGGCGGCCAGACCATCCGGTCCTGTTGTGGAGCCGGCTGGACGGCAAGGCACTCATTCTGGTCTTCAACCACGAGCTCGAGGCTGGAGTGGAGCTGTCAGCGACCATCGGCGGCGTAGTGCTTGAGTACGCCTCAGTCCAGACCGACGGCACATCCGTGGTGCTGCAGCTCACCGCTGAGTCGGCTGCCGTGGTGGCAGAAGGCGGAGCCGTCGAGGTCCATCTCGGCGACGATGAAGATGCCGTAAGCCACGCCTGGCCGTATCAACTCGCCCAGCTCCGGGGACGCTTGGAGAGAGCCGGCCGCCGAGAACACTTGGCCAGGATCAGCCAGCTTCCAGACACTGAAACAGAACTGATCGAGCTCCTCCATGAATTGGAGCAGTCACTCATCATCGACGCCACCACGGCCTGGCGTGTGGCAAAGCCGACCGTGCCGCCGCCTGAGGCAGATGGCGAAGGCGTGTCGATCTCGTGGGACGACCTCGACTGGGACCGTGTCCGGCGGGACTCGCGATACACGGGCTACCTGTCGCGTGGCCGCGGCCCCGGGACCGCGCCGTCCGACATCCAACTCATCCTCGCTGCAATCAGTGGCCGTCTCGGAAACCTCGGTGTCTTCCCCCCGACGCCTGATCACGACGATGACGAATCGGATCTGGCGCGCGAGGGGGGCACCGAGTCTGCCGATGGCGCGGAGGAGCACGAAGATGAACTGGAAGATGAGCAGACAAGACGGACGCTCTCGATCAGCACGAAGGGGCGCATGGCCTGGAACCGGTTCATCAGGCGTTACGCCGTCGCCACGCGCGACGACAAGTTCGTCGAGGAAATGGGCCCATTGGTAACCGCGACGAACGCGGCCATCTTCAGTGTTCTGCTAGAACAGCTGTCGGAAAATGACTATGCGGACGCACATCGCATCATAGAAGCGCAACTGGCCGTATGGGAACTGCTATGGGGGTCGCCCGCGGGACGAGATGGAGTACTCGAACTTGCTGCTGATGACGAGAGAACAGAGATTGCAGCACGACTCTCAGAAACAGAGGTTCAAGCTGCCGCAATGCGAGCAATGGTCCGCATCTACGATCACGACCTCGACGAGGCACTGAGTCGCGCAATTCGCGATCAGGTGCGCCATTTGATCGTCGACCACGAGTTCGGCCTCGACGAGCGACTTCTTCAGGCCCTCGATCCCCAAGGAAGCCGGACCCCGACCATGCTCGCCGTCCTCACGGAGATCGCGAGTACCTCCAGCCAGCAAGAACAGGGAGACTACGTTCTTTCGCCCCTAGGTCTGTCACGCTTTGCCGCTACCTGGGAGGTTGCAGAGGTTCGACGCTCACGCGCAGGTCAGATCACCACCCTGAAAGCGGACGTCCTGGTCATCCGTGAGCATGTGCCCGGTCTCAGTAGCGACGACGTTCGAGCAGCACTTGGCCGATTGGCTGTAGCACGCCGCCTCGCTGGCTTCGATTACTCCTACCTGCGCATCCGCTTCGAAGGCAACGGGCGCGATGTGGGGATCTGGGACGAAGGAGGTGACGAGTGGAAGCTCCTCATCCAGGTCGGCGACGAAGAGAGCGAGGGCCTCACTCTCGATCCCCCCTGGCCGGACTGGCTGTTCATCCTTGACGAACTTCGAGACTGGGCAGATGCACGCAGACCCACCCGGGTTGTCGCCTAGGTTGAGTCCACACCATGAGGCGGCGAGCGGCAGGGAGAAGACGCTTCGTAACGACTAGTACTTCAATCACGGGTAAAAGCCGGCACTGGACGCTATTTATTGACAGCAGGCAACCTTCCAGAAAACGTTCCATCATTCTAGATGCCGCCCCAAGGAAAGCATAGCGCGCGCATCACACCGATGTCCCGAACCTCGAAACACTCACCCGAACCGGACCGAACACCAAGGACACCCCGATACACCACAGCACGTCACCTACAACGGCGTCGCTGTCGGTGGCTGCGGATGCGAATGCTGTCGGAGCCTTCACCCTCCATCGAGCTGCCCGCCGAACTGAAGGAAAGATCCTCCCGACCCACATGCACGCCCAGTCGCTGACGAAAATACCTTTAAAGTACTCATCACCTCCAAGTCTTTATCACCGGATCACTTGGGGGACCCTTTGATCTCCGAGGCGCGGGAGCCGACAGGAACGCAAGGCAAGGTTGATACCTCACCCATCATCTTTCTGTCGACTTTTCCTACGTCTCCGCTCTCTCTCATTCTGAGCTTTACCGCAAGCACTTGAACAATATTTCACGCCGGATTTTCGATGCTGACCATACTTGGCCGTTCCAATCTGCTGTGAGAATCGGCGGCCACATGTCTCATTTGCACATACCCTCACTGGGACTTGATTGACCATCAGGTTATAGAGCTGCAGACATGCAACCGCATATACGCTTACACTTCGCTCCTGCGGGAGATCCACCCCGACATGAAATTTAGACAACGCAACGTCCAGGAGGTCCACAAATTTATCTCGCCGCTCGTGCCAGAAAATATAAAGCATGACCTCTTCTTCGCTTGCCGTTAGCTTGCCCATGAAATCGACATATGAGATCTCCCAGTCTTCCTCAATTTCTTTCCTCTTCGCACCTATGTACTCACTCGTGAATTCTCGTTCCGCCAAAGCTTCTAGGCCGCCGGGAGTCTTCATCGCGATCCAGGTTTCAGCCAGAAAGTGCATCGCTTTGAAATGCAGCTCAATCTCGAGTGCAGTAAAGAACTGGTTCTCCGAAACTCCAAGCTTTGGCAGTTTTATATTTCTTTCCAGCTCTATCCTCCTCGCCTTCACCGCAAGTTCAGGAGTGTCGGGGGTGGGGAGCTCCTGCAAATTTGGGCTGAAGAGTTCACCGTAGTTTTCGTAAATATCTGCCGCACGCCCTAGATCATTAGGGTCGAGATCTAGCGCCTCTCTTAATATAAACTCCTCGGGAAACTCGACATAGTTTCCGGGATTCTCATAGCTAAAGATGAGGTCATTACCTATCTGAACATCAGGTACAGACATGACTTGCGGAATAGGTAGAGGACTTCCTGGCCACAACTTGAGATCGAAGAGTCCCGTGGGGGGAAGTAGTGGGGACACCTTGCCTTGCCTCCAGAGTGAGGGTGAGGGAACACTGTTGAGCGTATCCCCGCGCAGGGCCAACATGCTGGAGATTCATAGATGGCACACACGCCCTATAAAGAGACAGAATCTGGATCCCCATGCCTGCCAGCGACAGCCTAGAACCGCCAGAACGTTCAGGAAGACCAGACCAAGCAGCTACCCGCTCTTGGCGCTACTGGGTCATTCTGGCCATAGGAGTCTTCTCAGTAGTAGCCCTTGCAGTGGCCTATCCTTCTCTGGCCGCACCACTTGCTCTAGGCCTATCTTCTGCAGAAGCAATCCATCGCTCCATTAGCAGGCGATCACACTAACCAGTGTGACTGGTTACGGCTCGTGCCGCGGGACTGTCCTGAAGATCGTGTGGGTGGGGTGGTGATCCGGAAGGCTGGGGCTGGTGCCCCGGCCGGGAAGGATCACACGTGACCAACCACGACGAGGACGAGCCGCAGGGCGGGCTGGATGGGCAGCTCGCGGCCGAGCTGCTCGAGAAGGCCAAGGCGCAGGGGGTGTCACTGGTCGAGCCGGACGGACTGCTTGCCGGGATCACCAAGACCGTGCTGCAGGCCGCTCTGGAGGCCGAGATGACCGAGCATCTGGGCTATGAGCGAGGCGAACGCCCGGCCGCTCCGTCCGGCAACCACCGCAACGGCACCTCGGCAAAGACGGTGTCGACCGAGGTCGGGCCGGTGCGGATCGAGGTGCCGCGGGACCGGTCGGGGGTGTTCGAGCCGCAGATCGTACCCAAGCACGCCCGCCGGGTCGAGGGGTTCGACGAGGCGATCGTGTCGCTGTATGCCAAGGGCCTGACCACGGAGCCTTTTCCAGCTTGATCGTGCTGGTCACAAGGTGGTTGCGGTGGGCTGAGGTGGGCGGTGACGCGGCGAGGCCCCTGATAGGAGCGAAGTCG